>NZ_JAPYKP010000150.1:0-15513 GCF_037179725.1 Mesorhizobium sp. Cs1321R2N1
AACCCGACCTTACCGGCGAACTGTCGATGACCACCGCAAAGCAGCTCGCTCGCTACAGCGCTGTTGAGGGCGCGCTCGCGAGCGGCTTCGCTACCGCCGAGCTACACCACCTGTGGGGACGCGACCATCGAGGATGCTCTGCGCGGCGCGCGCCCTTGCCCTCAGTGAATAGCTGAGCGAAGCCTCCCTCTTGCACAAAGGAACGCCTCGACTTCGTAAGCGTTGACTGCGATTCAGCGAGTGGCCCGTATGCATCTTATTCAGATCCTGCTTCCCCGAGCCGACAACGGCGGCCAGCCCTTTCCGCGGGAAGATTTCGATCGGATCAAGGAGGAACTGGCGAGCCGATTTAAAGGCGTTACGGCTTATCTTCAGGCGCCTGCAGAGGGCCTGTGGCGGCAAGGCGCGGAATCTGAAAGAGACGACATCATTATCTTCGAGGTGATGACGGAGGAAATCGATCTGGCGGACTGGCACGACCGCCGCGCGGAACTCGAACGAAGATTTCGGCAGGACAGGTTATCATCCGCTACATGCCGATGGCGCTCGTCTAGGGTTCGACTCCATGCCTTCGAGGTCGCTCAAAGAGCGAATACGATCCCGAGAGCGAGGTTTTCTCCGTGTGGTTCCTCGCGAGCGGCAAGCGCTATGACTACGAGGGTGTTCCTGTGGAGATCTACACCGCATTCCGAAACGCCTTCGCGAAGGCCGATTCTTCGATGACCACCTGCGGGACTGTTTTCATTATCGGCTGATCTCGGACGATTAGCGTACCCCGGTGAGGCGACGCTTACGCCCCCGTCTTGGCGTTTGCCGCGCCCAGCAGGCTTCGATTCCGGCGAGCCTTTGTGCCGTAGAAAAATCGACGAGAGGACCAGCACCGCTGTCTTTGGAAAGATTCAAACCAGAGGTTGGCATCCATAAGGTAGCTGGACCTCCCACTGTGGCCAGGCGCCTAGTTCGCCGCGCCGAGGCTTGACCACCCGTGCAGGGCGAAGGAGATCACGAACAGCACGGCCAGCGCTATGCCCAGCGACCAGGAATAAAACCACAACCGGGTTCCGCCTCGGATGGATAGCCCGTAATTCCTCGTCGGGCCGGTCTGGATCGTCAGGATCGCGAGATTCGGCCGAGCCGCGTTGAAACGGTATCGCGCTGAGCATCACGTAGGCCGACATTGCAGGCATTCGATCCCAGTTGTCGAACAGCGTCGAAAGAAAATCTCCGCTGTTGAGATAGGCCAGCAGGCCGATCGCTGCAGAGCCGTGCTCTTCATTGTAGGCTGGTACGACCCGACCAGCTCATGCTCAGCGCGCTAAATAGGAACAGTCCTAGCAAAGCGATCGTCAGGCCTGTGTGCCGAAAGCATGTTTTCACGGCCGCTACCCAGTTTTTGCGCGCGTTCGTACAACGCGCGTGAGGGCAGAAGTTTTCGCTTCGATCCAAAGCACTCGCTTGGGAAACGAAGATGAGATCCATAAGCCTGTTCACGCCGCCAAACCCGCAGTCACAACCAAGGCTTGCACGTCGATGGCGCAAAGGAGGTTGCCGCCTTCATCCCGAATGGGCACGAGCCAGCCGGTCAAAGATCCGTACCCGGCTCGCGATCCATAAGGAGGTCGATCGCACAACGAATGGCCCCTTCCTGGGCGGCCTCGTAGCTCGGCATTCGCGAGGGCGGAACCTGCCAACTGCCATCACCGACACGGCACTCGAAGATGTAGACGTCGCCGTTGCCATTGCTCGCCGCGGTAACGGCAACCTCATCGAAGTTGCCGCTGCGTCCTAGTCCTTGGCCGCAATGCCGAAAGTGGCTGTCTGCACCAAGATAGCCCGCGCCCGATCGAGAGCCGCCTCGTCGTTGCCAGCTTCGACACTCGCCATATCGACCGTGACGCAGTCTCCGCCTTCACCATAAAAGACAACACGCAGGATGGGTTCTCCGGTTGGCGAGGTCGCGCGCGAGACATCGGTTCGAACAATTTGCACTGCGGAACTCCTTTTTGGATGTGTCGAGCCTGCTATAGCTTGACCGCCATTTCGCGGCTCCAGAGCCGAAGCTTGCGGCAGGATCCGATGAACTTGGCGACAGCCTTCGGATCATCGAGCCCAATCAGGCCCTCGTCGGCTTGCGGATCGACACCGGCCCTCTGCAACAACGGGATGCTCCCCGAAGTGAAAGCGATGAACTTGCAGTGGGCGAAAGCGTCGGCAACGAAATCCCGCGCAGCAGCCTCACCCGTCAAGCGCTCAGCTCCCTCTTCAGAGAGGATGAGCGCAACAGCGTCGAACAGGACTGAAGGCCCGCCGTCGATCATGTGCTTCGCCGCTATCCAGCTTCCGTCGTCGGCTTCGACGCCGCCGACTTTTGGCGCGACAATCTCCATGACGGCGCCTTCTTTCTCGATCGCCGACTGCAACTTCTTCAGCAGCGAGGCATCGGCGCCGGGACCGACGAGCACTCCGACCTTGCGGCCGGCGAAACTCTCCGGCCCGTTCTCGATGATGCTGAGCGCCGGCGACGGTTCGAGATCGTCGCGGGGCGCAACAGCGGCGTCCGCCGGCTGGGGTAGTTCCTTCATGCCGAGTTTATCGGCAACGGTTTCGGCGAGTCCCTCATCGATGTTGAGAAGATGCGCGACCATGCGCTCGCGGATGGCCACCGTTTCGACCTTGCTGAGCTCGAAGGTCAGGGCCATGGCGATGTGGCGCTGCTCCGGGGCGGTCTGGCTGTTGAAGAACTGGCGCGCCTGGCTGTAGTGGTCTGCGAAGCTCTCGGCACGAAGTCGGACTTTCTGGCCTTGTTCCGCGTCGGCGAACGACCTGAACCCGCGCTCGGGAGATTCGCGCGGTCCTTCGCCAAACGAGTTCGGCTGGTAGTTCACGCGTCCAACCGGGTTGCGCATGGCCATGTGGCCGTCCTGCTGGAAATGATGGAACGGGCATTTGGGCGCGTTGATTGGAATGTGCGTGAAGTTCGGACTGCCCAGCCGCTTCAGTTGTGTATCGAGATAGGAGAAGTTGCGGCCCTGTAGTAGGGGGTCGTTGGAGAAGTCGATGCCCGGCGGCACGTTCTGCGTCATGAACGCGACCTGCTCGGTCTCAGCGAAGAAATTATCGGGCATACGGTCGAGCACTAGGCGACCGACCGGAATCGGACGCAGGATTTCCTCCGGAATGATCTTGGTCGGGTCGAGAACGTCAAAGTCAAAACTGTCGGCAAACTCCTGGTCGAATAGCTGAAGGTTGAGCTCCCATTCCGGGAAATCACCGGACTGGATCGCATTCCACAGGTCGCGCCGGTGGAAATCCGGGTCGGCGCCGTTGATCTTGACGGCTTCGTTCCAAACCACCGACTGCATGCCGAGCTTTGGCTTCCAGATAAATTTGACGAAGGTGGATTCGTCCTTCGCATTGACCAACCTGAAGGTGTGGACCCCAAAACCCTGCATGAACCGGAAGGAGCGCGGGATGGCACGATCGGACATGACCCACATGATCATGTGCATCGATTCCGGCGTGAGGCTTATGAAGTCCCAGAAATTGTCATGGGCCGACTGGGCCTGCGGAAAGGCGCGATCGGGCTCCGGCTTCACGGAATGGATGACATCCGGAAACTTGATAGCGTCTTGGATGAAGAACACCGGGATGTTGTTGCCGACCAAATCCCAATTGCCCTCCTGCGTATAGAATTTGACCGCGAACCCGCGAACGTCGCGCGCGAGATCGAACGAACCTTTCGATCCGGCGACAGTGGAGAAGCGCACGAAAACCGGCGTCTTTTCTCCGGCGCGCTGAAAGATGTCGGCGCGCGTGTAGGCAGCCAGCGACTCGTAGGTCTCGAAAAAGCCGTGGGCGCCATAGCCTCTCGCATGGACCACGCGCTCGGGAATTCGCTCGTGGTCGAAGTGGAAGATTTTCTCCCGGAAATGGAAGTCTTCGATGAGCGCCGGTCCGCGCTCGCCGATCTTCAATGTGTTCTGGTCATCAGCCACCGGACCGCCTTGCGCGGTGGTCAGGATGCCGGTATCGGTATCCCCTTCCGCGACCTGGTGAAGCTCCCCTCCGTTACCGCGCGTCAGCTTTTGATCATGGATCGTCGCGGGCTTGCCCGACGACTGTCTAGCGGTCTTGGCCATGCTAATATTTCCTGTTGGAGAAACCTGACTTCAGAACACTCTCAATGCCGGCCTCACCCTTAAGTTCCTTGTGACAGCGGCCCAGTTCCTCTTTTGGGAAAGACTGCGCCGGAGTATTGCCGCCCTTTCGAGAGCGGCCACCCCACCCTCTGGAACCAAGACCGCCGAGTGCAGTTTTGTCGGAGACAAACTGAGGTGAACATTCGATGGCAAGCGCCGGGGAAGACGCTGATTTAACCGCCAGGCTTCACGCGAACACGGCGTTTCCGACGAGGCAGTGAGGGCGGTCTTTCAAGCCTTGCGCCGCGGTGGCGGAACCATGGCCCACTTCAGCCATGCCGACTTCGGCGGGACGTCGCAATGGTCTTCCGGCATGACCATGGTCGGCGACATGTTCAACGACAGCCTTAAAGCAAAGCTCAATGCCATTGCGGGTGAACTGTCGAGGCACCTGCGAGCACCCCCGCAGGACCGGGCTGATGATCGCGCCGTCAGCTATCGCTCCGGGGCCACTCGTCACGCCGGGTCATGGTGGCTCCAGGAGCTTGGTGATCCTTCATCTGACGGATCTCAGGATGATCTGCGCTACGCGGTGTTTCCCTTAAAACGTCCCCGGTCATCGACGACCACGACATACGACACGGGCGACCAACAGATTTCGGGTGTGTCTCAAGCGCAGAGCACGGATTCCATGCTCACGTTGGGAAGCCAGCACGGCGTCGTCCGCGTTTCCGAGTTTCGCGCAGGCGAATAAGCTCTGAGCCGGACGTTCCTAAGATTGGACTTTCGATGGAAATTGTCACGATCGTCGGATATCTCGCAGCCATATGTTCGATGACCAGCTTTACGCCGCAGGCCTGGAAAATCATCAGAACGCGCGACACTAACAGTATCTCGGCGCCGATGTACGTGCTGACTGTCTTGGGTTTTGCGCTATGGCTGACCTTCGGCCTGATGAAAGACGAATGGCCCATCATCATCACCAATGCGGTCTGCCTCATCCTCTCTGCATTCATCCTCCTGATGACCGTGCTTCCAAGAGCCAAGAAAGAAGCCGTGGCAGAGGCTGTCGACCCGACAGGACGCGCCGGGGACTAAGAGTTGACCTCCGTTGGACGGACAACCGACGCAATCTTCACTGAGGAGCCGGCACCCAACGCTGGCGTAAACTGAAGCCGCAGTTTTCCGTAGACATTTGTTCCAGGGAGATGGACCGAAGGAAACGGTTAATTATGCTTCGGCCCTTGCGAGAAACTGGAGCAGTTCCTTCGCTGAGTCGTCGGCGCTTCCTGCGCCATGAGGTGACCGCAATCAAGGCCCGCCCTTGGCAACAAGCGCGAAGCTTGCTGCGATCGCCCAGGAGATACGCAGCCATCCCTGAGCGCTTCGCCGACAGTGTCCCAACCGTCCCCCCTCGAGGCGGCGGAACGCCATGGGAGCTTCACCAGGGCGGCGGAAGAGCAGTCCGTGACGCAGGGCGCGGCGAGCCATCAGGTGAAGGCGCTCGAGGTCGATTGGGTATCAGGCTGTTCGATCGCGACGTCAAAAGCTAAGCATCACACGGGGCCGGGCTCCCCTATCTGGAGGTGGTGCGCGATGCCTTCGACCGTATCGCTCGGCATGGGCGCAAACCTGCTGGGCTGTGACCGAGAACGGGCCGAAAGCGTTCGGTCCGTTTTCGGCATGGCCGCACTCGAAAGCGCTTTTTGCCTTCGAGGAGCAGCACCGCACTGGGCGCAGGACGAGATTTGGTGAGTACAAAACCGGCCGCGGGCGATATCTTGGACAACAGGAGATCAATTCTCGTCACGATACATTGGGAGGACGACGTGACCAATTCCACCGGGGGTTCTTTGGGCGTCGCTGTCATTACCGGGGCATCCTCCGGAATCGGCAAAGCTTTTGCCGAGCGCCTGGCCAGCGACGGGTACGACGTCGTGCTCGTCGCCCGGCGGCGCGACCGGCTCGAGTCGGTAGCCCGCGAGATCGAGGCCGGCGGCGCCTCCGCGGAAATCATCGTCGCCGATCTGGCGCTGTCGAAAGGCCTCGACAAGGTGGAGCAGCGGATCCGGTCCGGGGACGTATCGCTGCTCGTCAACAACGCCGGTTTCCAGACCTACATGCCGTTCGTCGACCTCTCGATCGACCGCGCCGAGGAAGAGGTCGCCGTGCAGATAACTGCGGTCATGCGTTTGTCGCATGCGGCACTTCCTGCGATGATTTCGCGCGGCGAAGGCGCCATCGTCAATGTCTCTTCCCTGCTCAGCTTCAGCGGAAGCCTGAACTTCCCGTTCCTGCCGAAGCGCTCGGTTTATGCCGCAACGAAAGCCTTCGTCACGACGTTCAGCGAGCTTCTCGCGGCTGAACTCCAAGGCAAAGGTGTTCGCGTCCAGGCGCTTTGTCCCGCAGTCGTCAGGACAGAATTCCATGACATCGACGGCAAGCCGGTCCTCAGGCCCAATGTGCCAGTGATGGAGCCGGCCGATGTCGTTAGGGCATCCCTGGCCGACCTCCGGCAGGGTGACACGATCTGTATCCCGGCATTGGAGGAAGGGGGCAGGCTCTCCGCTGTCGCGGACGCAAATCGCGCCCTGTTCGATGCCGGTCGCGGCTCCCAACTCGCATCTCGGTATCGCTAACGGACGACGCGCTAGGCCTTTGTTGCTATGTAGGTTGCGGTAGCGGCGCCTGGTGAACGACGGAGTATCAGTTGTGGCAAATCCCCACGCCCGATTGATTGCCATCGAGGAGACAGGCCAGCGCGGGATACCCGACAGCCAGATCGCGGACGATCGCACTGCATCTCGCCATCCAAGTATGACCTTCAGCTCCAAGAGGCGGCCAAGACTTGTTAGACGCAGGAACGACTGATGTGGCTACGTCCATTGCCCAAGGATGGACGCTGGAAGAGACGGCCGAGACGCTCCACAAGCTCGCTATTGAGCAGCTCAAACAGCTAAAGGCTACAACGGCCTAAACGCTCCGGCACGGTTCGGCATTCCGACACGCCACATGTCGGATTATTTGCATTCAAACGAATTTTGCGACGCTATAGATGCTGCCTCAACGTAAGTTCTGGGAGGAAAGCATGGCTCCGCACGAGCAGCATGCCGTTGAAATCATCCGGGAGAGGAAATGGTCGGTGCGTGTGACCGCCTATGGCAGCTCCCTCACGTTGCCCTTCGAAGCTGAAGAGTACGCCCGCTCATATGCGGATGGTCAGGCGTTCCGCCTCGGTGTCCAAGTTGTCGAACTCAGGAGGTGCGCTTAGCCGCAGCAATCGGGGAACCTTCTCCCGCGCTCGGTGTTTGGCCGCGAAGGAGAATTTATATGAGTGGACCAGGCACCATTTGGACGCTGAGTATCGTCGGACCTGTCATCCTCGCCTTGATAATCATCTATGCTCTGCTGAATCAAAGGAGGCTTTCACGGCGCGTGAAAACCCACCAGGATGAAGCGGTCAATAAGCTCTATGAGGACCCCCAAGGGCGCTCCTCACCGGCTGGCGGGGTCCGAGCACAAGAGGCAGAGATTCGACTTCGTCAGAAATAGGCGGCTCTCTTGCTCCTGACGGCGTTGCTGGGGTGGAGAGCTGTGCTAGGGGTCTCTAGCCCGGGCCCAGGGCGGCGGCCGTCGACAACGTCTTCGCGGGCACGTGCCGCGGCAGGGCATCGACGATGGCAGCCTTGGCCGGCAACCACGCTGCATGCCAGGAATCGCCGTGACCGTCGCATGCGTCGAGCTGTTTCAGAGCAGGTCCAGCGTGCGCTGGTCGCGCTCGCCGCCGAAGAAGCGGTCTAGTGCCTGGCGGAAGATTGAGCCATCGACGCCGGCGGTTTCGCCAAACAGCGTCATTGATGAGCAGAACTTCACATCGTCTGGAGAGCCGAAGATTTCGTGTGCTGAGCGGCCGTTTACACCAAGAGCCGCGGCTGTCGCATGATGCAGGCGTTCGCCAAGAACGGCATCGGCGAGATACGCCCGCGCTTCATCCTTGGACGAGATGCCATAGTACTGCGCGTTCGGCGAGTGTCCGAGTCCGCGCAGCTGCGGGAAAACAAACCACATCCAGTGGGAATGCTTGCGGCCAGCGAGCAGCTCGGCCACGGCGGCTTCGAAGACCGGCTCCTGGGCGGCACGAAAGCGCGCCAAGTCGTATGGATCGTCAAAGGCCATGCTTAGCTGACTGGCCGGTTCTGGCGTGCGCCGGCGAATAGCGCGGCTTTAATCGTGGCTACAATAATATACCCCAAACCAAATATGCAAATCGTCGCTGGCCGCGAATTTTGTAAGTTCGTAACGGTTCCAAGGCATGGTGGTCTCACATCTTGTAGCCGGGCTTTTTTAGATCTTGTCCCCCTGGTGGATGAGGTCGGGAAGAATCGAGGTCTGGTCGCCATCGTAAAGATCTCCGGCAATGACCAGAGCATCGACACGCTCCGCTAGGCAAAGGTCCACTAGTGCAGCGAATGCCTGTCGCTGGCATCACCGACGAGCTCGGCGACCTCAGAATTTCTGAGCGCGAGCGAGCGCAACGGCGAATCGAGACGGATGTCGGCCGTATGAATAGATCGAAATTCATTCCGTGAACTCTCCAAGCCTGAACAGAGGGCTGTAGTTCGTCCAGATTAGCAGAAAGGTGCTACAGGCAGTTCAATGGTCTGATGAAGACCGAAAGCGGCATCCTTTCCCATTTGGGCGTCGTCCAGGGAACTGAAAATCCCCAGAACGAACCTGGGGGCCGAAGGCGCTGACCACGGGGCGTTTCGATTTTCGGTCGCTGCCGGACCGGCCTAGCGGGGGGCATGCCCACGCGGGCGTCACTCTCGAGCTTAAGCCGAAGGGGCGCAGCGCGTCCGTGCGGTACCGGTACCGCAGTGGCGCGGAAGGCGGGCAACCCTGCAGCAGGCGTTGCGGAAACAAAGGGCGCGGCGGCGGTGACTCCGAACGGTCCCGCGTCTCGCGAGCAGAGCGGCGCAGCGAGCGCCGCCGGGAGGTAGTCAGCTCCATTCCGCCGCGACGGAATGATCTTAGCATCCGATCATAAGCTGCCAATACGGTATGCGGCATAAGAAACTTGGGATGCCGGCATAAAACACTTGTTATGTGACGCCAACATCGACTTGTTGGCCATCTGCATTTATAACTTGTGATGCCACAACATTAAAAACTTGCAAGACGCCCATGGCCAAGTCCCACGAAAAACTCGCTGCGTCCTTTGCTGTCCTCAAAGTGCTCCAATCGGGCGGGCGACGCATATTCAAGTCGGACGAACTGACCCGCGTTCACCGTCAGCGCCTGCTCCAGAACGGCTTTCGCGCGATGTGATCAAAGGCTGGGTCATGTCGACCGGCCCCCAGGCGCAGCAACAGGACACCACCCCCTGGTACGCAAGCTTCTGGGAATTTTGCTCCTTGTACTGTAATGAGAGGTTTGGCAAGGATTGGTGCCTGTCACCGGAGCAGTCGCTGCTTCTGCACGCGGAAGCGCCCACTATTCCGCCGCAGGTGGTGGTCAACACCCCCTAAGGGACGAACAACTAAATCGACCTGCTGTTCGGCACTTCGCTTTATGACCTCAAGGTCAAGAAGATGCCAACTGAGCTGACTGAGAAAAACGGCCAGCGCATGTTCACCGTCGAGGCGGCCCTTATCCGAGTCCCGGAAGCGTTCTTCCAGCGCGCGCCTATCGAGATGCAGGTCGCCATGGCGTGCGTGCGCGACGTGTCGACCGTGCTGGCCCTGCTGCTGGATGGCGGCCATTCCGCCGTGGCGGGGCGGCTTGCAGGTGCATTCCGCCGTGTGGGGCGCGGCGCCTTTGCTGACGAGATATTGGCGACCTTCAAAGCGGCAGGATACGACGTCCGCGAGTCAGACCCCTTCGCCGGGCAGACGGGCGTGACGGCCATCGCGGCCGGCGTTCCCCCCCTGGTCGCCCGTTTGCGCGCAATATGGGAATCGCAGCGCGAAGCCGTGATTGAGATATTCCCGAAGGCGCCGGGACTGCCGTCAAACAAAGACGCCTATATGAAGTTCGTAGAGGATATTTATGAGAGCGATGCCTATCATTCGCTGTCGATAGAAGGCTACAGCGCCACCCCGGAGCTCATCGACCGGGTGCGTGAGGGGAACCGGAATCCGGAGATTGATGAAGACGATCGCAAGAACCGGGATGCTCTCGCCGCGCGTGGATACTACCTCGCATTCCAGAAGGTCAAGGACTCAGTTGCGGCGATCCTTGACGGCAATTCGGCCGGCGCGCTGACGCGAGAAACCCATAGGGAGTGGTACCGGGAGCTGTTCGCGCCGTCAGTGACAGCCGGCCTTCTCAAGGCCAGCGCGCTTGCGGGATATCGCAACCACCCTGTATACCTGCGCGGCTCGCAGCACGTGCCGCCGCGTGCTGAAGTGGTAGCCGATGGCATGAACTGTTCGACCTCCTGGCAGCGGAACAGGAGGCGTCGGTGCGTGCCGCGCTGGGGCACTGGCTTTTGGGATATGTGCATCCCTATCCGGACGGCAACGGGCGCATGGCGCGATTCCTGATGAATGCGATGCTGGCGTCGGGCGGCTATCGCTGGACAGTGGTGAAAGTAGAGGACCGGAAAGCTTATCTGGCAGGACTGGAAGAGGCGAGCGGCAATATGAATGTGAAGACGTTTGCCACCTTTCTCGCCGAACGCGTGCCATGGTCCATGGAAAAGGAACCGTGAGGTGGCGTGGCCGGAACACCGAATTCCCACGCGCTTTCTTGCCATCCTCCCGCTGCATCTGAGCGAAAAGTCCATGAATATCAATGAGGACGCATCGGCGACAGCGTAGTGAACAGCCCAAGGGGGCCGTCGTCATAGAAGGCGGCCTTTCCCTTGGTGATAGTCAGCCCAGCAGCCTGAACCCTCGCAGCATCGCCGCGTCGTCAAGCTCGGCGTTCAATCCTTCAAGGCGTCCCGAATTGCGTCCTTCGCCTTGCCAACCCCTTTTTGCAGGCTGCCTTCGGCCTTGTCGGCGGCCCCATCAGCGCGAAGCTTGTCGTCGCCCGTTGCCTTTCCGACTTTGTCCTTTACCTCGCCGCGCAGCTTCTTTGCTGAGCCCTTCACTTCGTCCTTGTGCATCGTCCTTCTCCTCGGTTGATCAGAACCAACGTGTGCGGCATCTGAAATGTTCCAGAGGAGCAGGAAGAGCCACGTGCCGGCGCCGTGCCACCCACCCCGCTGCGCTAACCTCATTGCACACCTTCCTCGTTAGGGACGAATGGCGGCGGGTGATAAACGCCATTCTCCGCAGTCGATTGCACCTTTTGCCTTCGAACAGCCACCGAAGCTTTGAAGGACGGTGAGGTGTACTGACCATTTCGAAGGGAAACGTTTTAGTTCCATCGACGTTGTTCGTTAGCTCATGTCAGCTCAGGGAAACATCATGGACAACGAAGGCACATCCGGTCTCCACGGTGATGACCCGGTCGCCGTTACCGATCGCGCTATGCCTGATGTAAAGGAACTGGCTGCGATAGCCCTACAACGGACGAGAATGCCGATGGTGGTGACTGACGCCACCCAGGAAGATTTTCCTATCGTACTAGCGAACTAGGCTTTTCTGAACCTCACGCGCTATGGGGCAAGTGAGGTACTTGGACGCAATTGCCGGTTTCTTCAAGGCGCAGCCACATCCCCTGCGGCCATCGCCGAGATCCGAGCAGGATTGCAGGAGGACCGTGAGATCAACGTCGAGTTGTTGAATTACCGGAAAGATGGATCGGCGTTCTGGAATCTGCTGCACATCAGTCCAATCCATGACGACGATGGCCGTCTGGTTTACCATTTCGCATCTCAGATAGACCGCACAGATTTTCGCAGGATCGAGAGCCTAGAAGCGTCAGAGCATCGGTTGCTTTTGGAGGTGGACCATCGAGCCAACAATGTACTTGCCCTTGTCGACAGCATCGTACGCTTGACGAGATCTGACGACCCCGCGCTATATGCCGCCTCGGTCCAAAGGCGCATACAGGCCCTGGCTAGGGCGCATGGCTTGTTGTCGCAGCGGGGCTGGCACGAGATTCCATTGCAGGAAACAATCTCGTCTCAGATTGAGCCGTACGGAGCGACTCGCGCTCTGCTGGACGGTCCTGATGTCATGCTTGCAGCGCATTCTGTTCAGCCCTTGGCGCTGTTCATTCATGAACTAGCAGTCAACGCCGCTTCCCACGGCTCGCTTTCGAAAGAGACGGGTCAGCTACAAATCAAATGGCAAGCCAGACCCCAGAATAATGGTTTCATCCTCGAGTGGCAGGAGACCGGCGGACCGCCCCCACCCACGCCTCGGCGAAAGGGTTTCGGGACACTCATGACCGAAGCTACAATACGGCGACAGCTTCAGGGGTCGTTATACCGCGAGTGGTCCGATCAAGGGGTAAGGATCGTAGCTGAAGTGCCCAACGTCACAGTCTCGCGATAAAGAGAGGCTGCATGTCCACACCCGTCTCTGCCTAGCATTGTGCTCGCACCTGAACGCCATCGCCCTTCTGATTTGCAGATGGCTGCTACGGCAGCGACAACCCTGCTGCCGCAATCCAAAGCTTGCGGAGTTGAAGGGCAAAGGCGGACCGGTTCTGGGCTCGACCTTGATGGGCCCGCGCAAGCCGGCAAGCGAGACGACAGCGCCCGCTTCGCCGGACCAGGGTCCAACGGCACTATATTCGCTTGAACTAACGCTTGCTGTTCCTGGCCCGCTGACTATGGTTGAGCGTTCCTGAGGCGGCACGGGATATGGACTTGCCTCGTCGATCAGTTCGATCGCACCTGCTTGGTTTGATCGCCGCCGCGGTTATCCCGGTTTGGCTGTTTGCCGGCTATTTGCTAGGCCAGTATGCCCTGCACGAACGATATCGTTTTGAGCAGGATGCCGTGCAAACGGCTCGACAGGTGTCGCTCGTTGTAGAAGGCGAGCTCGCAAATCTTCAAACCATTCTCGACGGCCTTTCCAAATCCGCCGCGCTCGCCAATGGCGATCTGCGAGCCTTCCACCGCGAGGCGCTCGATCTTGTCCATGGGACGGACCGGACGATTGTCCTGCGCGATCTTGGCCGCAATCAGCTGATGAACACCGAAATCGGCTACGGCGCCGCTTTGCCGTCCGTGGAATCGATAGCTGCTGTGGACCGCGAGAAACTCAACCGCTCAGGTGTTTTCGTCAGCGATGTTTTCACCGGCAAGGGGTCAGGCGAATACCGCTTTGCTGTTGCCATCCGGGTGCCCGCCCCGAAAGGGGAGGACCTGCTTCTTTCGCTTTCTGTACCGACTGCCCGGATCCGCGATGTTTTGATGCCGGCCGTACCGGAAGGATGGACTGTGGGCGTGGGAGATCGCGACGGAAACTACGTGGCACGTTCCAAGTTGCACGACGAATGGACCGGAAAGCGCGGATTGCCCGAATACGTGGCAAAGATCGTTGGGCGCTCCGGTTCCTTTACGTCCCCCAACTTCGAAGGGGTGACGCTGCTGGCCGGCTACTACAGATCCCCATACTCTGATTGGTTCTACACCGCAAACGTGCCTCTTTCAGCGGCGCAGGCGCCGCTTTGGCGCTCACTTGTGGCGATTTGCGCGATAGGTCTCCTGTCGCTCCTTGTCTCCGTTGCTCTCGGATATATCGTCGGCAAGAGATTTACACAGGCCACCGCTGAACTGGCGACCCGGGCCGAGGCGCTCGGTCATGGCCGCAGCGTCAAACCCCTGTCGACTTCCGTTACGGAGTTCGCCACCATCGCTCAGGCGATGGTGGACGCAGAGCGTGCGATCGCCGAACGGCGGTATGAGTTGGAGGCGGTGTTGGAGACAGCGCCGGCGGCGGTCTGGTTTACTTATGATCCGAAAGCCCTTCAGGTGATCCGCAACCGCTTCGCGGCCGAACTCATGGGCCTGCCGACGGATGCGCACAAGTCCTTCGGCAGGCCCGAGCTCGTCATCGACACCGTGGCCGTCAAGGACGGCCACATAGTGAGGCGCGAAGACCGCCCACTTAGCCGCGCCATGCGCGGGCAGCTGACCGATCATGAAGAGTTCGCCTACACGCTGCCATCAGGGGCCGAGCGCTTTCTACTTTCCAGCGCACGTCCAATTCGCAACCCGGCCGGCGACATTATAGGCGCCGTACAAATCAGTCTCGACATCACGGACCGCAAACGCGGTGAGGAGCACCTGAAACTGTTGACCAACGAGCTGAACCATCGCGTGAAGAATATCCTTGCTGTGGTTCAGTCCATTGCCACCCAGACACTCCGCAACGCCACAAGTTTGCCCGAAGCAGGACGCACGCTCTCCAGCCGTCTCGTCTCGCTGGCCAAGGCTAACGACCTGCTGACGCAGCAGAACTGGAGTGGCGCCGACCTCAAGGATCTGATTGCCACATCAATCCGCTCACACGCTCCGATCGAGCGCTTCAAGATCAGTGGCGAGTCTGTTTGGGTTCCACCGAACGTCGCTGTTTCAGCCGCTCTGGCTTTTCATGAGCTTACGACGAATGCGCTAAAGTATGGAGCGCTGTCGAACGATACAGGCACGGTGTCGATTCAGTGGAAGCTTCTCGGTCAAAAACAGCATCGCTGGCTGGATCTAGAATGGCGCGAACGGGGAGGTCCGGCTGTGGAACCTGTCGAGCGAAAGGGCTTCGGCACGCAGCTTCTCGAGCGTGTATTCGCGTCCCGCACCTCAGGACGTGTCACTCTGAAGTTCCTTAAATCGGGACTGGTCTGCAACATGCGAGTGAATTTTGCGTCTGAGCTCAATCCCGTGGTGGACAACAACGACACCTCCGAGGGGAATCGTAGAAAATTTTCCCGACAACGCCCCGGGTGATCGAACGCGCCGCTCACCCGGAGACGCGAGCCGCTATGGCGGTTGCAACTGAGGTCATCGGGTCATCACCGCTCACCCATTCGTCGGGATCTCTGTCCACGTTGGCCGAGGCATCGTTCTTGCGCGTAGGTCTTCCATGCAATCTCGTGTCGCCGCGGTTCATTTGAGTGATGTCTAGCGCCGACCTAAAGGCGGAGGTCGTTCAGGCCTTGGCATCAAGCGGGGGTGCTGCGCTTGGCCGCTTCGCTGAAGGTCGAGAGCATCCTGTGCCGGCTCGGCCTCAGTAACTCATCGACGGTCTCAATGTCCTCGGCCGCCGCCCTCAACTGGCAGCCCCTCGCCTAGGCGCACCGAGCCAAATGCCCAGTGAAGCGCTCGACCTCGACGCTCCCTGAGCCAGGTGTGAGCTTTCGGGAGGTTGTCCATTCGGACCGGACCGAGGAGACTGGAGTTACCAGGCTTCAGTACAGATCGGAGGGTCCGAATGAACATCCACAAGAATGCCCGTCTGACGCCGCTGCGTCG
>NZ_JAPYKP010000151.1:0-15447 GCF_037179725.1 Mesorhizobium sp. Cs1321R2N1
CAGGACGGGTGACAACACAGCTTTCAGAATTCGCCCCCCGCAACATAGTGCAAGTAGGCTCTTTTCAAAGCTACGCCCACATCCAACAATGGGCGCGGAGGCAGTCTTTGGGCGTCGGGGATCGAAAGCTGAACCGATAGAAGGTCACTGTCCAAGTTCTCCATATATTCCGCAAGCAATCCGCCCGCGGCTTCGCCGCGGGTCATAGGCGATACATCGTTTGTAAGGATCGCAAACAGGCTGGGCTGGTATTCTCCGAAAATGGCTCCGTTGTTCCAAGTAAAGGCCATGACGCCGCCCCAGCTGTGTTCGAATGGTTCTTTAGCCAAGGCCGGCCATCGAGCGGCCATCGCCTTGCGATGCAGCTCCGCGATCTGTGCCACGCGCGCTGCGCCCAAAGGTGCGCCAGGAACGAAATTGAACAGATTTCGCACGAAAAGTCGGTTGTCACGGGTCAAGCGAATCGTGGCTCCGTATGCCGAAGCGCCAAGGAGACCGAATTCCTGTCCCGTTCCCAGATTCGCGAGGGTCCGGTCACTCAGAGGGGCGGTCAAACTTGCATAGGTCCCTGTCGGGACAAATTTGTCCACCGCAATCCCGAACTGACGTAGGAATGCGCCAGCGGCAAGTACAACGCGGTCTGCCAAGACAGTGCCTTGGGCCGTGCGAATGCGAAAAGCGTTGCCTTCGCGTTCAAATCCGATGACGGGAGTGCTCTCGTAGATGTCGACATTACGCGGAAGGTTGCGCGCAAGCCCCCGCATCAAGGCCGCCGGGTTGACGAGTGCATTTCCTGTTGCATGCAGCCCGCGCGAATAGAACTCGGTCCCAATGCGCTCATGCATCGCGTTTTGGTTGAACCAGGAATAGTCATGGCCAAGCTCATCGAGCGTCTCGGCAATCTCGTCAATGTGCTTTTCGCCGTCCGGGCCGGCAGCACCATAGAAACGTCCGTCGTCGCTCCAATCGCATTGTATTTGCCAGGTCTCTACCTTGCGGCGCAGGCTGGCTAAGCCTGCTTCCCACAGCCTCATGTTGCGACGTAAGATGTCGATCCTCTTCGGAGATCCGTGGGAGTGCAGATTAAGCATAAAGCCAGCGTTGCGCCCAGAAGCTCCGTTGCCGATGCGCTCGGCTTCGATCAAGCAGAACTCGTCCGAGGGGCGCAGCTCCGCGAGCCGGTTCGCTGTCGCGACGCCGCAGATGCCACCCCCGATGATTGCGGTCTGAACGCGGATCTGACTTGACAAAACGCGGGGGGCCGCAGCCTGAGGCAGAGTCTCCCACCAGCCATTACTGTCGGTGTACTTTGGAACTAATTTGGCGATTGGCATTTTTCAGTATCCGCGGTGTGCGATCGACGATCGGCCCAGGTTCTCGTCCGTCGGTCACACGGCGAATTTGGGCGGCGATGAACTGGGCCGCCGACCGCTCGTTCGACGGTGCCTCCGCATGGGCGTGACGCTGACTTTCCGATGGGACCAAAAAGGATCATCGACCGGCAGAGGTTCCTCGCGAAAGACGTCCAGGGCAGCTGCTTCAATCTTGCCGCGGAGCCACAAGTCGCTGGTTGCTTCATCCCGGTGAAAATATATTGCCATTATGGTGTTTTCGCTCGAATTTTGAGAGGGCTCTCGAGTACAGGGCCCCTTTAGCTGCTGGCTCGTAAAGGTAGCTTGGCGATCACCCGGTTATTGGGGCCCGATGAGTCCACGAACCCAAGGCGCCGATACTCGCAGGAAATGGCAAGTTGCCAACTCAAAAAATATCACCCGAGGCGTAATAAGAAGTTGCGCCGGAACGGTCGAAACCATAGCTTCCAAAGCGGTCATTCCTATCGCAAAGCTCCCAGGTAGATCAGTTCTGGCTCTTAGGGTGCGGCAAGAAGAGTGGGCAACCGCAGCCTGCATGGCTGCATCGTTATGGCTGCACCACTGAAAGACTGCGGGACAACCCATGGAACAGTTCACCGTCCAAGGGCGATTGTCGCGCCTCCGATTTGACCGGATAAACACCGACGGAGGTGGCCCTTATGCAAGGCAATGAACCCGAAACTGCGGAGCCGATCTAGCGCTCAGCCTATCGTGCGCCGCCCTGCACACATTGGACGTCCATGCCCAATGCTCTGTGATCTCGCATATGAGATCCTCGATACTGAAGAGTCCGAAGGCGTCTACTACACGGTCAAGAAGTTCCTGGAGATGATCGGCATTGAGTATTACCGCGGCGACCGGCACGATCTGATCGAAGACAGGCGCCGAGGTCGAAAGCCCGCCATTCCCTGTCCTCGCGCGGTGCGTTGATCCGCCGTTCCAGGCCATGTCATGATCTTGACGTGATCGATGTCGCAGATTGTGCCGCCTTATCCTACTGCTGCTATGCCGGGAGCCCGCGCGAATTGACGCGTGTCGGTGGGCGGTCTCCC
Source organism: Mesorhizobium sp. Cs1321R2N1 (assembly GCF_037179725.1). NCBI lineage: Bacteria > Pseudomonadati > Pseudomonadota > Alphaproteobacteria > Hyphomicrobiales > Phyllobacteriaceae > Mesorhizobium > Mesorhizobium sp. Cs1321R2N1. The sequence goes on from NZ_JAPYKP010000151.1 coordinate 2,426, forward strand.
ATGAACCAGCATCAGGAGGTTCCATCTAGGAATGAGTGGACACTATCTTCGTATGATTGCCGCCTCGTCGAATGAAGTCTCAGGCCGGACGCACCCGCGTCGGCGCGACAGAGCATACGCGATGTTCAGTCGGGCTCCGTCCGAACGCATTCCGGAAGCACTTGGAGAAACGGGACGCGGTGGCAAAGCCGCATGCCACCGCTATCTCCACTTGCTGCAGGCTCGTATGCTCGACCAACTGCTTGGCCCGCTCGAGACGAAGATGCATGTAGTAGCGCCTTGGTGAACACGAGACGTAGCGGTCGAACAATCGCTCGATCTGACGCCGCGAGCAGCCGACGCATCGCGCGAGATCGTACAGCGAAAGCGGATCCTCGATGTGCTGCTCCATCAGGCTAATGATCTCGGACATAGTCCTGCTGACGCCCGCAAACTCGGAGCTCGCCGACCATTGCTTATCCGAACCTGAGCGCCACCGCAGCGCGGTGGTGTGGTGGCATACCGCAGATGCTGTTCCCTTCCCGAGGCGATTGGACACGAGTTCCATCGCGAGATGGAATGACGCGAATTCGCCCGCGCAGGTAACAAGGTCACCGGTCCTGACGAACAGGTTGTTCATGACGTTGAGACGACTGAACGTCTCTGTTAGGGCCGGCATCTTTCCCCAGTGGATAGTGCACGGGGCGTCGTTCAGCATACCGCCTTCTGCGAGAAGCCACGTCGCTGTTCCGAGAGCCGCCATAGATACCCTGTCCCGCCGGCAGAGACGCAGCAGGTTAAGCAGAGGCGCGGAAGCTTGGTTTTCGACCTGTTCGCCGGCGCAGAGGACGACCATGTGGGGCCGGGTTACTGAACTGATCGCGGATATTATCTTCGAAAAAGCATGGTTGGCAGACACGGAGATCCCGCACGCGCACTCCACTGGCTTGCCATCTGGAGTGCTTACTGACCATTCGAAGAATCGATACCCAGCAACCGAATTCGCAAGTCTAAGCGGAACGAGGAAAGACGACAGGCTAAGCTGGGAAAAGCCCGGAAGGAGCAGTATCGCCACGCGGAAGCCTTCTTCTTCACGCGAACCGTCTACATGCCGACGCTCATCCGGGTCAGCCGAGGGCGTGCTGCCGTTCGTCGAGAGGGGCGCGTTCATAGGTCTGCCGAAAACCGCGATGGGTTGTTTGAAGCCATGGCAGCGTACTCGAAGTGTTTATCGGCAAGGCCAATCGCAACGTCTCGATAGGTGGCGAACCCTTTAGCGTAGTAAGCAAACTTGGGAAAGCGTAACTCAGTCGCAATGTCGCGGCTTGCAGGGTGATTTGCATCCCCTCCCGCCACGATGACCTGTCCAGCGGTTGTTTCAATCGGCGGGGTGATGTGCCGGATACGTGTGGATTTCCATGAGCTGGGTAACTCCATCACGCAAAAAATCGTTCGTTCCCGAACCGCAAAGCTCGCGTCAGCGACTCCGATTCCGCACGCAAGCCTGTCGAAGGCCTCAGGGTTGCAGACCTTTGACTGCACAGCCATCAGAGCCTCCGCACGGCCGTCGTAAATAATTTTTTGCTAGGTCTCGGCACTTAGTGTTTTCTTGTCGACGCGCAAGTGGCCAAAAATGCCCTAGCTCACGACAACAGTTGCATAGCCAGTCGTGGTCTCCAACTCAAAAGAAGTGGCGCTGCGCGTAATCTGGTGTTACGCTCCGAGGTTAGCGTCTTTCGGAGATTAAGACTTGGCTCGCAAACTTCGATATTTCCCTTCACCAAGAGCGCTACTCGCCTTCGAGGCCGCGGCGCGAAGCAGCAGCTTAACGGAAGCGGGCAGGGAACTGAATGTGAGCCGTGTCGCGGTGTCCCGGCAGGTAAGGCAGCTTGAACTTCAGCTTGGCTTTGATCTTTTCGTGCGCGGGCAAAGCCACGTGGAACTGACGCGGTCCGGTAAGCGGCTTTCCCACGTGATTTCCGGCGCCTTTCAATCCATCTTCGACGAAATTGATACGCTGACGAACGCCAGCACCGACAACCTCATCAGCATATCAACGACCGCGGGTGTCTCTACCTACTGGCTGATGCCGGTTATTGGAAAGTACAAGCGCATAAGGCCTAATGTGAATTTTCGTCTGCTGGTTGCCCAGGAAATCATCAACTTGGTGGCATCGGACGTGGATGTCGCGATACGGTACGGGTCCGGATCATGGCCCGGAACGGTGAGCACTTTGTTGCAGCCGAACTGGGTAAGTCCGCTTTGCAGCAGAGCCTTCCTTGCAACGCACGGGCCGTTCAAATCCCTAGCGGACCTACGCCACGTTCCACTCCTGGAATACGAGGTCGCGGTCGACCCGACCTCAAGCTGGGGTGCCTATTTCCATCACGTTGGAGTGTCGGGCGGACCGCCAACGGCAATGAGTACCTATGACTCCTTCGTGAATTTTGTGCAGGCGGTGCTGGACGGGCAGGGCGTGGGGCTGCTTGGCCCCCCGCTGATGGAACAGTTTCTTGCTGCCGGAATTCTGGTTCCGGTTCTCGAAGCGCCAAGAGTACAGCAGGGTAGCTATTTCTTGTGCCAGCCGGATGGTGCCACTCCCTCTCAATCCGTAAGAGAATTCAAAGATTGGCTACTCAGAGAGCTTACGTCCGGGGACGTCGCAGTCTCCCAGGGCACGTCGCCTGAGGAAACAGGTGGTGCGTAATGCTAAGTTACGCAGAGCGAAATTCTTATTGAGGTTGTTTGGACGGGTTCGATCCGCGATCATCAGGCCTCATCGGAGCTCATGTTACCCGTGCAAGAAACAGAAGCGAGACCAAAGTCGTCCGCGGAAGAGCTGTGGCAGCGGCGCTGCTCACCGCCGAGAAGCTCAACTGCTCGGCCCAATGGTTTACCTTCCTACCGCCGTTCAGAACATTTTGGCATACAAAGGATTGCGCGGGGGCGGCTCGCTCGCGCGGCTGTTCCACAAGCCATCAGAAAAGGAGTCCCTGATCGACGGATCATTTTGTCCTCTCTACCGACCGGCCGGAGGGGCCGAGACAAATCTCACCTGAGAATGGCGCCGGACTGCAAAGTATGAAGTACTCTATCTTCTCGCTCGCCAAAGCCGCTTTCTCCGGCCATCAGGGCTGGACGCGTGCTTGGCGGGATCCTGAACCGAAGAAGCACTACGACGTCGTCATCATCGGCGGCGGCGGACACGGTCTAGCTACCGCCTACTACCTCGCGCACGAATTCGACATCCGCAATGTCGCGGTCCTCGAAAAGGGCTGGATCGGGTCCGGCAATGCTGGTCGCAACACCACGATCATCCGCTCCAACTACCTGCTGCCTGGCAATATGGGCTTCTACGAGCTTTCCATGAAGCTGTGGGAGCGGATGGAGCAGGACCTCAACTACAACACGATGGTGAGCCAGCGCGGCATCATCAATCTGTGCCATTCCGACGCGCAGCGCGATGCTTTCGCGCGGCGCGGCAACGGCATGCGCATCAACGGCGTTGATGCTGAACTCCTCGATGCGGCGGGGGTCCGGCGAATGCTGCCCTTCCTGAATTTCGACGACGCCCGGTTTCCCATAACCGGCGGACTGCTGCAGCGACGGGCCGGCACTGCCCGGCACGACGCCGTCGTGTGGGGATACGCTCGCGCCGCCGATAAGCTCGGCGTCGACATCATCCAGAACTGCGAGGTGACCGGCTTGGTCCAAAAGAATGGTCGGGTCGCCGGGGTCGAGACGACCCGCGGGACGATCGGTGCTGGCAAGGTTGGCATGGCCGTCGCCGGCAACTCGTCACGGGTGGCAGCCATGGCCGGGCTTCGCCTGCCGATCGAAAGCCACGTGTTGCAGGCCTTCGTCTCGGAAGCGATCAAGCCGCTCATTCCGGGTGTCATCTCCTTCGGCGCCGGCCACTTCTACATCAGCCAGTCCGACAAGGGGGGCCTGGTCTTCGGCGGCAACCTTGACGGCTACAATTCCTATGCCCAGCGCGGAAACATGCCGGTTATGGAGGATGTCTGCGAGGGCGGCATGGCGCTGATACCGATGATCGGACGCGTGCGTCTCATGCGCCAGTGGGGCGGCATCATGGACATGTCGATGGATGGCTCCCCGATTATCGACCGGACGCCAGTGGATGGTCTCTTTTTCAATGGCGGCTGGTGTTACGGCGGCTTCAAGGCGACGCCCGCTTCAGGTCTTACCTTCGCCCATCTGCTCGCGCGGGACGAGCCGCATCCGGAAGCCGCCCGCTTCCGACTCGACCGGTTCCGGCGCGGTGCCATGATCGACGAGAAGGGCCAAGGCGCCCAACCGAACTTGCACTGAGGACCGGCCCGCCATGCTCATCTCATGTCCCTTCTGCGGTCCGCGTGACTCGGTCGAGTTCACTTATCTGGGCGATGCCACGCCAAAGCGGCCGGCATTTTCCCCAGAAGAGCTGGACGGCCTCCCCCCGCAGAAGGCGTTCTACGATTACGTCTATCTGCGGGACAATCTTGCGGGCGAGATTCAGGAATATTGGTACCACGGCGGCGGCTGCCGCTCCTGGCTGCTGGCGGCGCGCGATACCGTGAGCCACGAATTCAAATCGGTCCGCGCCTCGCCTGGTATCGGCGCGAAGCAGGTAACGCGAGCAGGAGACGCATGATGGCGGATACTGCACGAACCGGCCGGCTGGAACGGGTTGCCCCCGCGCAACGTGCCGGTGCTACCGCTGAGACCGCGGGGCAGACGCATCGCCTGGCGTGTGGAGGACTAATCGACCGGACGCAACCCTGCAGGTTCACCTTTGACGGCAAGCAGATGACCGGCTTCGCGGGCGATACGCTCGCCTCCGCGCTTGTCGCCAACGGGGTGAAGCTGGTCGGTCGCTCGTTCAAATACCACCGCCCGCGCGGCATCCTGACCGCCGGCTCGGAAGAACCCAACGCGCTGGTCGAGCTTCGCAGCGAAGCACGTCGCGAGCCGAACACTCGGGCCACCACGGTCGAGCTTTACGACGGCCTGGAGGCAACAAGCCAGAATCGCTGGCCGTCGCTGCGCTTCGACGTAATGGCGGTGAATTCCCTTCTGTCACCAATCTTGGTCGCCGGTTTCTACTATAAGACCTTCATGTGGCCGGCGAAATTCTGGGAACGGCTGTACGAGCCGGCAATCCGCCGCGCCGCTGGCCTGGGCCGGGCCAGCGGGCTCCCCGATCCCGACGAGTACGACAAGGTCTGGGCGCATTGCGACGTCCTGGTGGTGGGGAGCGGTCCAGCCGGTCTGGCGGCAGCGCTGGCCTCCGGCAGGGCCGGAGCACGTGTGATCCTGTGTGAGGAGGACACACAGCCCGGCGGCAGGCTGCTTTCAGATGGCGGTGAGATTGACGGTCTGGCGGCGCAGGATTGGCTCGCCCGAACAACTACCGAGTTGGCGGCTATGCCGAACGTCAGACTAATGACCCGGACCAGCGTTTTCGGCGTCTATGATGGCGGCGTGTATGGCGCATTGGAAAGGGTGAGCGACCATCTCCCGACAAAACGCGCCCATCTGGTCCGGCAACGACTCTGGCGCATCGCTGCCCGGCGTTGCGTTTTGGCAGCGGGCGCGATCGAACGGTCGATCGTCTTGCCCGGCAATGACCGGCCGGGGGTGATGATGGCTTCGGCCGTGCGAACTTACCTGACGCGATTCGCCGCCGTCCCGGGGCGGCACCTCGCTGTGTTCACGAACAACGATGATGGATGGCGGACGGTGGAAGCTGCGTTGCGCGACGGCATCCAGGCAGCTTGCATCGTGGATGCGCGCCCGCAGGTCCCGGACAACCAGCGCGCTCTTGCGGCCAAGGCCGGCGTCCGGCTCCTCAACGGCCATGTGATCGCCGTGAGGGGAGGGGCTGCCGGTCTTCGCACGATTTCCGTGGCTCTGAGAAACGGCGGCGAGGAACGGATCGAGGTAGACCTGCTGGCGATCTCCGGCGGCTGGAACCCCGCCGTTGGCCTGTCCTGCTTTCATCGCGGCAAACCGATATGGCGAGATGACATTGCAGCCTTCGTTCCAGGCTCCTGCCCGCCAGGCATGACGGTGGCGGGAGCAGTCAATGGGGATCTTGCGCTGGGCTTGTGCCTGAAGACCGGCCACGCCACCGGCGCGGCTGCCGCGGCGGATTGCGGGCATGGCCGTGCCACGGGCGAAGCGCCGGCGGCGGCGGAAGAGCATTTCTCGATTGCGCCGCTCTGGCATGTTCGCGGCAAAGGCAAGGCATTCGTCGATTTCCAGCATGACGTCACAGCCGCCGACATTGATCTCGCCCACCGCGAGGGCTTCCAATCGGTCGAACATCTGAAGCGCTACACCACACTCGGCATGGCGACGGATCAGGGCAAAACCTCCAGCGTCGCTGGCCTCGCCGTAATGGCCGAGGCGAGCGGCCGCTCAATCGCCGCTACCGGCACCACCATCTACCGCCCGCCCTATGTGCCGGTCGCGATTGGGGCATTTGCCGGGCGCCATCGCGGAAAGCATTTTCATGCGACTCGGCTCACCCCCTCCCACTACTGGGCCGCCGAGCGCGGCGCCGTGTTCGTCGATGTCGGCCTCTGGAAGCGTGTCCAGTGGTTCCCGCTGGCGGACCAGACGGATTGGCTGCAGTCGGTTAACCGCGAGGTGCTGGCGGTCCGCGACGGCGTCGGTTTCTGCGACGTCTCGACCCTCGGCAAAATCGACGTGATCGGGCCGGACGCCGGCAAATTCCTGGACCGGGTCTACATTAATACCTTCTCGACACTGGAGGTCGGCAAGGCCCGGTACGGCATTATGCTGCGCGAGGACGGCATCGTCATGGACGACGGCACGACTTCGCGGCTCGCCGATGACCACTATTTCGTCACCACCACTACCGCCAAGGCGGGGCCGGTGCTGCAGCATCTAGAGTTCTGCCGTCAGGTCATTTGGCCGCAACTTGACGTCCAACTCGCTACCGCCACCGACCAGTGGGCGCAGTTCTCGATCGCCGGACCAAAGACCCGAGACCTGCTCAGGGCGCTGATCGATCCGGCGGAAGAACTGTCCAACGAAGGTTTCCCTTTCATGGCAGTCCGTGAGGTGACGCTGCGCGGCGGCATGCGGGCAAGGCTCTTTCGCATCTCATTTTCTGGCGAACTCGCCTTTGAAATCGCGGTGCCGGCGCGTTGCGGGGAGGCACTCTCTCGTAACCTCATGATCGCAGGTGAGCCATTCGGCGTCACGCCCTACGGCACCGAGGCGCTAAGCGTGATGCGTATTGAAAAGGGCCATGTCGCCGGTCCGGAACTCAATGGCACGACCACGGCCGCCGATCTCGGACTTGGCAAAATGATGTCGAGGAAGAAGGACTATATCGGCCGCGTCATGGCCGGACGTGAGGCGCTTGTGGCGCCGGACCGGCAGGTCGTTGTCGGCCTGAAGCCCCTCGAGCGATCGCAGCGACTGCGGTCCGGCGCCCATATCGTACCGAAGGGCGCAGTGCCGGGCCCGGAGACAGACCAGGGCTATGTCACCTCGGCCTGCTTCTCGCCGGTGCTGGGCCAGTGGATCGGGCTGGGCCTCGTCGCACGCGGCCGGGAGCGTCAAGGCGAGGTTGTTCGGGCGTACGATCCCCTTCGCGGCGATGACTTTGAGATGGAAATCTGCAGCTCCGTCTTCTACGATCCGGAGGGAGGACGACAGCGTGGATGATTTCGACTGGACCGCAACATCTCCCCTGCGTCACGGACTCGTGCGGGGCACGTTCGGCGCGGCGACGCCCGAGCCGGGCGTACGCCTTTCGGAGCGCAGCGGGTACGGCCTGCTTCAGATTATGGCCTGTCGCGGCCGCTGGGCAGAAACTGCCGCGGCTGCGAATCGCTTCTACGGCGTCCAACCGCCAGATCGTCCCGCCGTGACTTTCGGCAAAGATATCACCCTGTTGTGGTCCGGCGCGGATCAGTTTCTCGCGCTTACGCAGACCGATCACCGGCCGGTCGATGCCGTTCGGTCCGCTTTGGGCAGTGCCGCCTCGGTATCCGACCAGTCGGACGGCCGCTGCCTGATTCAGCTCTCGGGTCCGCGCGTCCGCGATGTCCTGGCCAAGGTCTCATCACTTGATCTTCACCCCGAGACATTTCCGATTGGGGCAGCTGCGGCGACTTCAATCGATCACACGGCTGTCAATGTTTGGCGTGAGAGCGATGCAGCTGATGCCAGTGCTGTCTTCAATATCCTCACGTTTGCCAGCTTCGCGGAAAGCATCTGGCACGTGATACTCGTGGCAGCAGCCGAATATGGCTACGGTATCGACGCGTGAGGACTTCCGCTGAGCCTCCCCCGAAAGGAATGAACTGAATCAATCGATCGTGAACAATGAAGCCGCGAGCGGTTTCGGCTGGTTTTGAGGGACCCGCGATGAGATGCCACAAAAGCTGCCTGAGCCACGTGAGCAGGAGCGAGAAAGGCTGGCTGCTAGCGATTTTGTGCGGCGAGACAAGGTCTGCGTGGCACGGCGAAGGTTGATAGCCAGATGTTGTGAACGCACCCGGCGCGATCCTGAGGTCCCATTCCAGAAGGGCGCGCTCGGAGCGCTGGTAGCGTTCGAACAGCTCGGTGGAGAAGCGTACTAGCCCGAGCGATAGCCCAGCCACTCCGGCGTGAGTTCGCTCTTCGAAGCACCCAGCACCTCGTCCTCGAGCACCTCCTGCATCACCGCTCAGATCACTTCGTGCAATCATCCGGGTTCGATAGCATAATGTTTTTGACCGCAGCGCTGGCGGATTTACCTTCTGTCTTGGTCACGGTGGCGTTCCTTCGCGGGAATCAGGTGGCGTTGAAGCATCACCAGCCTGCCATGACCGCTCTCTCACCGAATTTACAGAACTCTCAGCACACTACCGCCTTCGAGGCGCAGCAAACGGCAAGGGCCGAGTTCCGGAGTTCCGGACATCCCTATCCGCTGCGCGCCGGTCGTGCGTTGAGGTTAGATCGCGACCGCAGCAGGAGTCCATCAATGGCTGTAAGGATCGCAGGGCTTCGGCCTTTTCCCTGCCCGGTCCGCCCGGCTTTTCATTATGGAGTTTGCCTGCCACTACTCAGTTGCGCCAATGCGCCAGTGATTGAATTTTGTTGCGCTGCAGCGTAAAGGTCAAGCTCGTTGGCGACCTTCGCCCCTAGTGCCTTTTCGAAGGCTTCGCGATTGGAGCGTTCGGCATAGTTTTGCGTCTCGTTCATGCCGAGATTCGACTGGAAAATGCCTGCAGCACTGACGGGCAAAAAATCTTGATAGGTGATGGGGTCGAAGCGGAGGTAGCCGCGACCAAGAAGGTCGTCCAATGAATGGAGGGCCTCCTCCTGCCCCATGGCGGCAAGACCTTCCGGCGTGGGCGAATATCGGAAATAAGCGAGTCCTTGGTCACGCAGTTCACTCCAGCGATCAGGGAAGTCCTCAAACCGTGCCGCGAGTTCGCGTTCGTAATTTCCGGCATAGGCGCCTGCCGCGTCAACTTGAATGTTGCGGCGAGCCGAAGCCAGCAGCTCGTCGTAGAGCGCGCGTCCCTTCGGGGTGAGCGCCACGCCGCGTTGTTCGATTTCGCCGAAGCGGGCCGTGTGCGTGCCTTCGACTGAGCCGGCGTTCGCGGCCCTGAATTCGATCCGCTCCTTGAGGGCCTTGAAGCTGGTCTGCCGAATCAGGATCGGACAGTTGCGACGCGGCGGGCCTTCAATCACCGCCTTAGGAGTGATGCCGTGTTTCGGCATCGCCACCTGCACGGCATCGATGTCTAAGGTGCGGGGCGTCAGGTGATTAATGTGCGGGCCGCGGAAGCTTACCACGTCGGCGATCAACCGGTGCGCATCGTGAAGCTTGTTGTAGGTGGCAAGGGTTACGTTTGCGTCACCGTGCCAGCGGAATGTGTCCAGGACTTCGCGCACGAACTCATCGGCTTGGGTCCGATCTAGGCCGCCTTCGTTCTCAAAGACTTCGACAAGCTCTAGCGCTCGAGAAGTGAAAATTTGGCGCTCCGACAAGACGCGCGCAGCTTCTTCACGGATTGCGTGGTCCTCGATCAGATCGAGACGGAGCAGCGAAGTAAAGACGCGGAACGGGTTTCGGCGTAGCGCCTCATCCTCGACTGGGCGAAAAGCGGTTGAGTGGACCGGCACCCCCGCCACCGACAGGTCATAGTAGCCCACCGGATGCATGCCAAGTACTGCAAAGACGCGACGGATATTGAACAGCTCCTCGGTTGTCCCGAGGCGAATAGCGCCGTGCCGTTCGACACCGAGCTGGTCCAGTTCACCGTTTCGTCGCAATGCCTGCTCGAGTTCCGGGTCATTTGCCAGCGTTGCAGCGTTGATCTCGCTTACCAGTTCCACCAGCGCGCCATACTGCGGGACCTCGGTGCGGTACATATTCGACATGGCGGTCGAGAAGAGTGACCTAATCTCGTCGGGGTGAACTATCTGCAGAAAGGCATCGGGGAGATCTTTTTCTAGGGCATTCACGATTGATCGGATCCTTCATTGAGACGCTGAGCAAAGTGGCGCCAAACTGCGGCTACTTAAGTGATCTGCGAGGGACAAAAAAATCGTTTGGGGCTGCTTGGCATCGAGGTCTCCTCAAAAATCTATTCCATTTAGTAATGAGGAGAAGAAGTGAACGACCTGGAGCCAGTCATCTCCTGCCAATACCGCCGAGGTTCGCCTGCAATTTGGATAGGCAGAACGCCAGGATAGGTGACGGGTCTGGGTCAAGGCGAAGGTGTGCGGAAGGGAACAACTTACTGAGCGACGATCGTTCGTGCATCGATTCTCCTCTGGATGGTCTTCGAGGAGCCTTTCGGCTCAGCCAATAGAGAGGTCAATTAGGAATGGAGATTCTTGCCTAAAACTTTGAGTGAGGAGATCAGCACATTGTTCCAGGGAAGCCGCATGGGCGGCTTCAACTCCCAGTCCGTTGGCAAGCTTTACCCAGTTGAGATCCGGGTTGGACAAGGCCAGCATGCCCATTGCGGTTGGCCCGGGAATCGCGCCAACATTCTTGTACTCGCCTATGAGAATGTTGTACCGCCTATTGTTCAGAAGAATGGTTGTACAAGGTAGCCGTTCGCGAGCTTGCGTCCATAGCGACTGTAGCGAGTACATCGCAGACCCGTCGGCCTGGAGGCTAATGACTCGTCGACGCCCCTCTGCCGCAATCGCTGCTCCGGTGGCAACCGGCAAGCCGTCCCCAATCGCGCCGCCGCTTAAGTTCAACCAGTCGTGGGCGGGCGCGGCATGAGTGAATTTATAGAAGTCACGCCCGAACGAAATGCTTTCGTTGGACACGATCGAGTTTTCTGGCATTAACGCGGCTAACGTTAGTGCCAAGCCCGCTTGCGTCGGCGTACCGGTTACCACGTTCGGACGTGCCCCCGGATCGGGGATCGCCGCCTCGGGAGCCTGTAACTCGTCGACGAGAGCCTGTAGCGCGGCAACTGGATCCTGGTCAGGCCGCGACAGAACATGGATTTGCGCATTCGAGGCATACTGTGTCGAAGGTTTACCTGGATAGGCGAAGAAGCCAATCGGCGGCTTTGCGTTCACCAGGATAAGTTCCTCAAAGCGGCTTAATTGTTTGGTTGCCGCGTCGGTTCCATACGCAACACGCTCTAGCTGCAGGTTTCCGCGGCCGCGGGCCATATGCCCGTTCGTATAGCTCGCGAGCAAGCTCGCCCCTGTCGCATTGGCGACCCGCCACGCTAGCGCTTGGGAAGGGGCAAGTGTCGCTCGATCGGCTAAGAGTATGAGGACGTTTTTGTTTGAGCGCAGCGCACGTGCTGCATTTTCGACGGCGAGAGGGTCGATTGGCGGTGCGGGGGGGGCTCGAAGCGGCTCCGCTATCGCGCCTCCGAGATTCCATGACGCGTCCGCCGGAACGATCAACGTGGCGATCTGGCCTGACAATGCGTTGGCGGCTTGAACGGCGGCCGTTGCATTCCGGCCGATCTCCGCAACATCGGTGCACGTTCGCACCCAATGAGAAACAGTACGCGCCATGCTTTCGATGTCGGAAGTTAGCGGTGCATCGAGAGGTCGATGAAAACTAGCTTGATCGCCCACGATGTTCACAATTCCAGCCCTGGCTCGGCGTGCGTTGTGTAGGTTGCCTAACCCGTTTGCCAAACCGGGGCCACAATGGAGCAAAGTGCATGCTGGTCTGCGTGCGATGCGATAAAACCCGTCTGCCATCCCGGTGACAATATTCTCCTGGAGGCCAAGAACGCAGTGCATTCCAGGAATCTTGTCCAGCGCGCCCACGAAATGCATTTCGCTAGTGCCCGGATTGGCGAAGCAAGTGTCAACCCCTGACCGGAGTAAGGTGTGCACCAAACTCTCCGCGCCATTCATTTCGTTGGAACTCGTGGTCTCTATCATCGAGGATCTCATAGGCAAAACTGAACTCGGAGAGCAGCGAGCGCCACAGGCCACAGGCACTCCCCATTTCAAGCGCGATTCGCCAGGTGTCATCTGGCAGCCTCGGTCCGCAGTCTCAGCGGCACCGCCCTTTATTCAGTATACATTCCTCCGAGTCAACGGGCATGGCCGCCAGCGGATTGCGAATATCGTCCCCTTGCCCCACTGGCTGTTTTGGCTCCCGCGTTCGAGTCGAGACGCCATAATCAATCCACCCTCCAATTGACAACTCTCCTATTCGGTATACATTGCTCCGGGGGACCACAAGGCGCGCGTGTGGGGCCGGGAACGTATAATGACGGAATTTTTCCTTTGGGCAGTCGTCGGCGGAGTCCGAATTTTGCGGGCGCCAGCTACACGTGTCCGAGATCATCAGCAATCGAGTAGCATATCGAGGATCACGCTTTCGCTGCACGACATCGTCCGCAGCGTGCTCGCTCCGTCGATCGAGCGATTGTTCGAGCGCCACGTCTGGTGTTCGCCAGCCGCTACCACATGCGCCTTCGTCTCGCGCGAAGGAGGCAGTTGATTACGCATACCGGCATGCCGCAATTTGGAGAAAGCGTCGCCTGCGGCTGTGCCTCGGGATCGCA
>NZ_JAPYKP010000152.1:0-15163 GCF_037179725.1 Mesorhizobium sp. Cs1321R2N1
TCGGCATCGGCCTCGGCGCGCGCAGCGGCGAGCATCTCCTGCTCCATCAGCTGCCGTTCCTGGTTCAGCCGGTCGAGCGTCTCGGCGAGGGTCTGCGCCTCGACCGGATCGTCCGTTGCAAGCAGCCGGCTGCCGAGCGCCGCATCGCCGATGCGCCCGCCCGCATTGATGCGCGGGCCGATCAGATAGGCGAGATGGAAGGTGCTGATCGGCTCGCCGATGCGTGACACCCGCGCAAGGGCAGCCATCCCTTCATTCTTCTGCTGCCGCGCCACTTGCAGGCCCTTGACGACGAAGGCGCGATTGACGCCCGTGAGCGGCACCACGTCGCAGACGGTGGCAAGCGCGACGAGATCGAGCAGCGAAAGCAGATCCGGCGGCGTGGCGTCGGTCATCGCGCGCAGCACCTTCGCGGTTTGCACCAGAGCGAGAAAGACCACGCCAGCGGCACAGAGATGACCCTGTCCGGAAAGGTCGTCGTCGCGGTTTGGATTGACGACGGCATGCGCCGCCGGCAGCGCGCCGCCAACCTGGTGGTGGTCCAGCACCACCACATCGGCGCCCGCCTCCTTGGCGGCCTCGACGGAGGCGGCGCTGTTGGTGCCGCAATCGACGGTGACGATCAGCGTCGCGCCGCGCGAGACCAGTTCGCGCATGGCGTCGGGATTGGGACCGTAGCCCTCGAAAATACGATCCGGGATATAGATTTCCGACGGCACCGAGAAATGCGTGAGAAACCGCTTCAGCAAGGCCGACGAGGCCGCGCCATCGACGTCGTAATCGCCGAAGATCGCTATTTTCTCCCGGGCAACGACGGCGGCGGCGATGCGGATGGCGGCCTTGTCCATGTCAGTCAGCGAGGCCGGATTCGGCAACAGAGCGCGGATCGTCGGGTCGAGAAACCGCTCGGTCTCATCGACGGCAACGCCGCGTCCGGCAAGAACGCGCGCGACGATGTCGGGCACGCCATGACCCTGCGCGATGGCAAGCGCGATCATGTCCTGCCGTTCGGTCAGCCGGTGCTCCCAGGAGAGACCGGTCGCCGACTGCCTGACATCGAGGAAGAGGCGCCTGTCGCCCATCATGCGCTTTGCCAACTCATGGTTGGCGGCAGGATAATGCATGTCGCCCAAAAGTGTGCAGCGGTTTTGGGATAACGACATGCAGGCGTCGCAGAAGAATTCAAGAAAAACTACGCTTTCCGCTTTTCAGCCTGGCGCCGGACCCACTCGTCGGCTGCATCTCCCATCGTCTTTTCCCGACCGTCCTTGAGCCATGCCATGAGGGGTCGATCGAACCTGAACGTGTCGCCGCATTCGCGGGTAAGAAAGCGGCGCACGTTCTGGGGGTTGCGGTAGGATTTCGTGACAGGAGTGGCACGCGAAATCGGATCCGCGTGACAGTCGAACGCCTTCATCGTTAGTCCTTGCGCGGCCAGGTTCAGATGCAGCCAATGGCTAGCAACTGCGGCGCGGCTTCGCAAGCAGGTCTAGAACTTGTCCAGATCCTGGTGCCGGGCCTTGATCTCCCGCACGGTACGCGACGAGGAGCGCAGCACGATTGTATGCGTGGTGATGTAGGTTCGGCCGAACTTGACGCCGGCCAGCATGTTGCCGTCGGTGACGCCGGTGGCTGCGAACAGCACATCGCCGCGCGCCATGTCCTCGGCCCGATAAACTCGCTTCGGATCGGCAATCCCCATATTGGCCGCGCGGGCGACCTTCTCGGGCGTATCGAGGATCAGCCGGCCTAGCATCTGGCCGCCGGTGCAGCGCAGGGCGGCCGCGGCCAGAACGCCTTCCGGTGCGCCTCCGGTGCCGAGATAGATGTCGATTCCGGTTTCTTCCGGGTCGGTGGTGTGGATGACGCCGGCGACGTCGCCGTCGCCGATCAGCCGGATCGCGGCGCCGGTGGCACGCACGGCGTCGATCAGCTTGGCGTGGCGCGGCCGGTCGAGGATGCAGGCCGTGATATCGGACACAGAGACGCCCTTCGCCCGGGCGAGGCTGGCGATGTTCTCGGCCGGCGTGGCATCGATGTCGATGACGCCTTCGGCGTAACCCGGACCGACCGCGATCTTGTCCATGTAGACGTCGGGCGCGAACAGCAGGCTGCCCTTCTCGGCGATCGCGATCACGGCAAGCGCGTTCGGCAGGTTCTTGGCGCAGATTGTCGTGCCTTCGAGCGGATCGAGCGCGATATCGACCGCCGGACCTTTGCCGGTCCCGACCTCCTCGCCGATATAGAGCATCGGCGCCTCGTCTCGCTCGCCCTCGCCGATCACCACCGTGCCCTTGATGGCGAGGCGGTTGAGTTCCTCGCGCATGGCGTCGACGGCGACCTGGTCGGCGGCCTTTTCGTCGCCGCGGCCGCGCAGCCGGGCGGCCGCGACGGCGGCCCGTTCGGTGACGCGCACCAGTTCCATGGTGAGTATCCGGTCAAGGCCGGCGACGATGTTCTGGGCCACATTCATTTCGGCAAATCCTCGTTTGATGCCGCCTCCCGCCGGAGGCGCGCCTGTTTTGTCAAACGAGCATGACAACGGCAAGACCTGCCGGCAGCTTTATCGAAAGGACAGCAATATCAATCGATTGAACCGCATTCCTGAAACAATGCCGACCCGGTTCGAGACGACCCGGGCCAATACGAAACGGGAAATTCCCGTTCCTCGCAGCCTAGAAAACCGCGAGGTATTTGAGCAGCGAAACAATGCCGATGATGATGACGATGATCTGCACGATCTGTCTCATCCTGGCGTCGAGCGGCAGTCGCTGGACGAGATACAGAACCAGGATAATGACCAGGAATGTAATGAGAATGCCGATCAGCATGGACGACGCCATGATACCCTCCCCGAGACGGCCGTGTTGAAAAACGTAGCGAGATGGTGCGGCCGGCAAGCTGGCCGCCCTTGCGGCTAATGGTACCAGCGGCGCGGCGTGTCGTTCATCGACTGGCCGATCGCGAGGCCGGCCAGGAAGCCAAGTAAGCCGATCACCCCAACCACTGCGGTCGTGGTGCCCGGATTTTCGCGCGCGGCTTCTGAAACGGACTGAGCCTGGCTGCGCAACTGCTGCGCTGTCCGCGAGGCGCGGGAAGCGGCTGTATCGTAGAAATCCGATGCCTGTTCGCTGGCGTCATCGAGCATTTCCGCGCTGCGCGCCGAAATGCTCTTGTTGATCTTGGTGATCTCCTTGCGCAGGTCGGCGATCTGCTTTTCCAGCGTCTTCTGGATGTCCTCGATGTCAGGAGGGCCGGATTTGTTGGTATCAGCCATGAAGCGGCTCCCTTGGTTGCTGACCAAGAGAACGGTGCCGACGCCAATTCGTTCCGGGCGGCAGCGGGATCCTCACAGAACGGAAATGCGCCGCCGGTGGTTGTGCCCGCGACGACGAGGCCGCTGCTACCCTGCTCGCTCGATGCGGATGACCTGCGGCTTGTCGGTCAGATGGCCGTCTTTGGTGATGCCGTCAACGGCCTTGCGCACGGCGGCCTCGGTGGTCTCGTGGGTGACGAGGATCACCGTCTTCTGCGCCGCCGCCTCGCCGCTGACCGCGTGCTGGACGATCGATTCCAGCGAAATATCATTGTCGGCCATGCGCTTGGCGATTGCTGCGAACACGCCGATGCGGTCATGCACCGTCAGCCGGATGAAGTAACCGCCGGCGTGGCTGCGCATCTGCGCCTTCTTATACGGTTTCAGCTCCTTCGCCGGCAGGCCGAAGACAGGACCATGCTGAAAGCCTGGCCGGCTCTTGGCGATGTCGGCGACGTCGCCGATGACCGCCGAGGCGGTGGCGTTGCCGCCGGCGCCGGGACCGGAGAGCAGCAATTCGCCCAAAATGTCGGTCTCGATCGCCACCGCATTGGTGACGCCATGCACCTGCGCGATGACGGAAGCCGTCGGCACCATGGTCGGATGCACGCGCTGCTCGATGCCGCTTTCGGTACGCTGGGCGACGCCGAGCAGCTTGATCCGGTAGCCAAGATCGCCTGCCGCACGGATGTCGGCCTGGGTGATGTTGGAAATGCCTTCCATGTAGATGTCGTTGGCGGCAATCCTGGTGCCGAAAGCAAGGCTGGTCAGGATCGACAGCTTGTGCGCGGTGTCATGGCCCTCGATGTCGAAGGTCGGATCGGCTTCGGCATAACCCAGCCGTTGCGCGTCCTTCAGCACGACGTCGAAGGAGACGCCCTCGGCCTCCATGCGCGTCAGGATATAGTTGCAGGTGCCGTTGAGAATGCCGAACACACGGCTGACCGAGTTGCCGGCCATCGCTTCGCGCATCGTCTTGATGACGGGAATGCCACCTGCCACCGCGGCCTCGTAGTTGAGCAGCACGCCCTTCTTCTCGGCGATTTCGGCAAGCGCCACGCCATGCTTGGCAAGCAGCGCTTTGTTGGCGGTGACGACATGGCGGCCGGCTTCGAGCGCCGCCTTCACAGAGGCACGCGCCGGCCCCTCATCGCCGCCGATCAGCTCGACGAAAACGTCGATCTCGGCGGTCTGTGCCATCTTCACCGGATCGTCGAACCAGTTCGCGGAGCTCAGATCGGTGCCACGGTCGCGTTTCCGGTCGCGTGCCGAAACCGCCGACACGATGATATCGCGCCCGCATTGGCGGGTCAGCTCCGCCGCCTTGTCGCGCAACACGCGCGCCACCGATGCACCGACCGTGCCAAGTCCGGCAATTCCAACACGCAGTGCTTCAGCCATGGAAGGCGGCGCCCCTCAAATCAGATCGAATTTGTATTTAACGGTGGGCGGAAAGCGGCACCACATTGTTGGGCTGCTTGGCGCTGGCAGACAGGAAGCGCTTGATGTTGCGCGCCGCCTGGCGGATCCGGTGCTCGTTCTCGACCAGCGCCACACGCACGAAATCGTCGCCATGCTCGCCGAAGCCGACACCGGGCGCCACCGCAACGTCGGCATGCTCGATCAGCAGCTTGGAGAATTCGAGGGATCCCAGATGCCGGAACGGCTCCGGGATCGGCGCCCAGGCGAACATCGAGGCCGCCGGTGCCGGAATGGTCCATCCGGCGCGGCCGAACGCATCGACCATCACGTCGCGGCGCTTGTGATAGATGTCACGCACTTCGGCGATGTCGGCGCCGTCGCCATTGAGCGCGTGCGCGGCCGCCACCTGGATCGGCGTGAAGGCACCGTAATCGAGATAGGATTTGACCCGGGTCAGCGCCGAGATCAGCCGTTCATTGCCCACGGCGAAGCCCATGCGCCAGCCGGGCATGGAAAAGGTTTTCGACATCGAGGTGAACTCGACGCAGACATCGATGGCGCCCGGCACCTGCAGTACCGAGGGTGGCGGATTGCCGTCGAAGTAGATTTCGGAATAGGCAAGGTCGGACAGGATGATGATGTCGTTCTTCTTGGCGAAGGCCACCACGTCCTTGTAGAAATCGAGCGAGGCGACCAGCGCCGTCGGGTTCGACGGATAGTTGAGGATCAGCGCCAGCGGCTTCGGGATCGAATGGCGGACGCCGCGCTCGAGCGCGGGAATGAAGCCATCATCGGGCTCGACCTGCAGCGAGCGGATGACGCCGCCCGACATGATGAAGCCGAAAGCGTGGATCGGATAGGTCGGGTTGGGGCACAGGATCACGTCGCCCGGCGCGGTGATCGCCTGCGCCATGTTGGCGAAACCTTCCTTCGACCCAAGCGTGGCGACCACCTGGGTGTCGGGGTTGAGCTTCACGCCGAAGCGGCGGGCATAGTAGTTTGCCTGGGCGCGGCGCAGGCCGGGAATGCCGCGCGATGAGGAATAGCGGTGCGTCCGCGGATCGCGCACCACCTCGCACAATTTGTCGACGATGGCCTTGGGCGTCGGCAGGTCCGGATTGCCCATGCCGAGGTCGACGATATCGGCACCGCGCGAACGGGCGCTGGCCTTGAGCCGGTTGACCTGCTCGAACACGTAAGGCGGAAGCCGGCGGACCTTGTGAAATTCTTCCATGGCAGTTCCAGACAGCAAGGGAGCGTTGGGCGCGCGCTATATACTCATTTGCAGGTAGGGTCGAGGGCGGGGTCGCATTTGCCTTCGATCTGCTTCAGCGTCTGCGGGCCGTGTTTCTTGGCGAGATCGGTCAGCGCCGCCTGGTTGGTGACGGCCGCGCCGCCGCTCTTGGCGCCTTGCCCGTTCTCGTCGGCCTTCAGTTGGGCGAGCTTGGCGTTCTTCTCGGTCTCGGTGAATTGTTTCGCCGCCACTTGCGGCGGGATGTTCAGGTTCGGAAAGGTACCGGTGTCCTTCGGACCCGCGTCGGTGGCCATCGGCACCGGACCGCCGGTATTTGTGCTCGAGCATCCGGCAACGCCCAGGAGCATGATTGTCGCGCCGATGCGGCAAAAGTGGCCGGCACCGAAAAAAACAGTCTCGCCAAACTTAATCGTCATATTGTTTCCTTGGCAGCCGGGGTAGAGCGAGATTGGACCCTGTCGGATGTCCCATGTTAATATGTCAAGAAAACGCTTCCGGAGGAACCCCGCGAACCATGTCCAAAACACCCGATTCGGGCAAAGCGGAAGATGGCGGACCTTCGACGGTCGAGCAATATCTGGTGAAGGACCCGGAACGCTTTGCGCTGAACATGGCGCGGATGATCGAGCAGGCCGGCAAGGCGGCGTCCGCCTGGGCCGAACCGCGCGAAAAGGGTGAGGTGCGCGACCACGTCGCCGAGCCGGTCGTCGACATGGTCAAGACCTTCTCGAAGCTCAGCGAATACTGGCTTGCCGATCCGCAGCGTGCGCTCGAAGCGCAGACGCGGCTGTTCGCGGGCTACATGACGGTTTGGGCGAACGCCATCCAGCGCGTCAGCCCGAACGCCGAGGGTGCCGACGATGCCGTCAAGCCGGAGCGCGGCGACAAGCGCTTCCAGGATCCGGAATGGGGCCGCAACGCCTTCTTCGATTTCCTCAAGCAGGCCTATCTCGTCACCTCGCGCTGGGCGTCCGAACTGGTCGAGCACGCCGAAGGCCTGGACGAGCATACCCGCCATAAGGCGAGCTTCTACGTCAAGCAGGTATCCAACGCTATCTCGCCATCCAATTTCATCCTGACCAATCCGGAATTGTTTCGCGAAACCGTCGCCTCCAACGGCGAAAACCTGGTGCGCGGCATGAAGATGCTGGCCGAGGACATCGCCGCCGGCAAGGGCGACCTGAAATTGCGCCAGGCCGATTATTCGCCCTTCGAGATCGGCAAGAACATCGCCACGACGCCCGGCAAGGTGGTCGGCCGCAGCGACGTCGCCGAGATTATCCAGTATGATCCGGCAACCGAGACAGTGTTGAAACGCCCGCTGCTGATCTGCCCACCCTGGATCAACAAGTTCTACATCCTCGACCTCAACCCGCAGAAATCCTTCATCCGCTGGGCCATCGAGCAAGGCCACACCGTTTTCGTCATCTCGTGGATCAATCCGGACGAACGCCACGGCGCCAAAAACTGGGAAGCCTACATCCGGGAAGGGCTGCAATACGGCCTCGACACGATCGAGAAGGCGACCGGCGAGCGCGACGTCAACGCCATAGGTTACTGCGTCGGAGGCACGCTGCTGGCGGCGGCACTGGCGCTGATGGCTGGAGAAGGCGACGACCGCATCAAGTCGGCGACCTTCTTCACCACACAGGTCGACTTCACCCATGCCGGCGACCTGAAAGTGTTCGTCGACGAGGAACAGGTCGCGGCGGTGGAAAAGGCGATGAACGAAAAGGGCTACCTCGACGGCACAAAGATGGCCACCGCCTTCAACATGCTGCGCTCGGGCGACCTGATCTGGCCCTATGTCGTCAACAACTACATGCGCGGCAAGGATCCTCTGCCCTTCGACCTGCTCTACTGGAACGCTGATTCGACCCGCATGGCAGCGGCCAACCACTCGTTCTACCTGCGCAACTGCTATCTCGAGAACAACCTCTCTCGCGGCACGATGGAACTTGCGGGCCGCACGGTCTCGCTCGGCGATGTCACCATCCCGGTCTACAATCTCGCCTCGCGGGAAGATCACATCGCGCCGGCGCTGTCCGTCTTCCTCGGCTCGAAATATTTCGGCGGCCCGGTCGAGTACGTGATGGCGGGATCGGGGCATATCGCGGGCGTCGTCAATCCGCCCGCATCCAACAAATATCAGTACTGGACCGGCGGCCCGCCGAAAGGCGACTTCGACCAGTGGGTAGAAAGGGCAACCGACCATCCCGGGTCCTGGTGGCCGCACTGGCAAAGTTGGATAGAGGCCAAGGACAACACCCGCGTAGCTGCCCGCAAACCCGGCAAGCATATGAAAACCTTGGGCGATGCTCCCGGCACCTATGTCAAGGTACGTGTGTAACGGACTGTAATGTCTGGTGAGTTGACGCCCCCGCAAAAGCGGGCGAAATGGTGTCGTCAACCATTAAGCAGCCGCAATTCGGCAATCGCTGCAAAAATACTTACAGGCTTGCTGATTTGACACAGGTCTCGTTTCCGGATCGGAGACAAGGGGCACCCTAACGCGGACATACCAGTCAGCGCCAAGGATACACCGACCGGATATCGAGGGGGAATTTGACTTTGAAATCAGCAGGATGGAGCCTCGCAAAGGGAGAACGCCGCGTCATTGTGGCAGCGTTCTGCTCGATGCTTCTGGCCTCCTGCACGTCGGCTGGCGATCCGGCAATGTCGGTCGGAATGCCCGGCTACAATGCTTCCGCATCCGACATCCACGCCGCCTCCACGGGCAAGCCCCTCGCCGCCGATTCGTCGTCGCAGGTAGCGACGGAGCAGACGACCGTGATGAGCGAAAGCGACACGGCACTCCCCGAAAAGGTTGCCTACCTACCGATGGCCAAGCCTGGGGCCACTTTCCCGCTCACCATACCGGCAGGCACGGAAACGATCGCGGGTCAGACGCCGCAGTCCTTGCAGCAGCAGGTACAGACGGCGCAGCAGACCGACGCTATCGCCCAGAAGATCGCCGCCGCCGATGCTGCCGCGACGGCGCCGAAGCCGGCCGCGGCACCGGTAATGAACAATCCGGTTTATGTGACCGCTGGCGAGGCGCCGCAAGCCGAGGCGCCGAAGAAAAAAGGCTTCCTGGCCTCGATGTTTGGCGCCACCCCCGCTTCGGCAACACCCGCTCCGCTGGTCAACACACGATCGGGCGAACAGCCTGCCGCGCAGGCCAAGCCTGCCCCGGCGGCAGCAAAGCCGATCATCACACTGGCCTCGGCCGATTCCACGGCAAAGCCGATACAGTTGGCTTCGACCGGGGACGATGCCGGTCACATTACGGGTAGCGATGCCCTGCCTGGCGTGCGCCAGACAGCCCTTTTCGAGATCAAACGCAAATCCGGCCTCGACGACGAAAGCGACGTCGACCTCAATGAGGACGAAGGCTCGGGCGGCAGCTATCAGGTTGCGTCTGCGGCCGGCATGGCGCGCCTGGCGCCCAACGGACTGCTGAAGCAGAATGAGAGCGTCGACGTCGCCTGCCTGAAGCCATCGCTGGTGCGCGTGCTGAAGACGATCGAAGGCCACTACGGCCGCAAGATGATGGTGACCTCGGGCTATCGCGACCCGGCCCGCAACCGCCGTGCCAACGGCGCCAAGAATTCGTTGCACATGTATTGCGCCGCCGCGGACATCCAGGTGCCCGGCGTCTCCAAATGGGAGCTTGCGAGCTACATCAGGAGCATGCCCGGCCGCGGCGGCGTCGGCACCTACTGCCACACCGAATCGGTCCATGTCGATGTCGGCCCCGAGCGCGACTGGAACTGGCGCTGCCGCCGGCGCAGCGGCGGTGACGACGGCTAACAGTGATTGACGGACCGGAACCTGTCAGCAGGCCGGAGTCGTTCGTCGTCACCCTTGGGCTAAGCGGGAGCGAAGCTCCGTCGCGAAGACCGAAATCCATGCCGTGACCCTGGCAAAGATCGCAGCGGGAGCAGAATTCTGCACCGCGGCAACGCGTTGAAGTCGCGCCATGGATCCTCGGATCCGCGCCGCGTCGCCACGCTCCTTGCTCCGCCCGTGGATGACGAAGCGACTAATGTCACCGCTGATCGCCAAGCCCTGCCGACCCCTCGCGAAATCGCTGATTTGGCGGGCTGGAAAAAAGTTGTCCAAGGCGGCACCTAACGGGTTGCCGGTTACGCGCAACGCCAGTATAAGCCGCTTCGTCTGAGCGCGCCCATCGTCTAGCGGTTAGGACACCGCCCTTTCACGGCGGTAACAGGGGTTCGATTCCCCTTGGGCGTACCAGTTTTACCTAGTAAATATAAGACCTTGGGTTTTCTAAGAGTGTTAAGTAGCCCCCGGTGGGTAAAAAACCGGGTAATAAGGGACAGAACGATGGACGCGCCAGTCTGTCGATTTTTTGGCTTTCCCAGCGGCCAATCCTCCGCTCCACCTGGCGTTCAGTTCGCGGAGATGAAGCATGGGCGGCGCTTTAGTAACTTCGAATCCGAGCCTTCCAAATGAGAACGACGCGGACGACGCGTCGACAGTCCTGTACCGCGAGATGGCTCAGGACGATGGTACCCCGGGTAGAACAATCGCCTTCTCCGGTGCAAACGTTCAGCCTCTCGGGTATTCTGACCTAGCTGAGGCAAGGCTCCACGAGAAGCTCACTATCCCGCTGACGTGGGAAAACGCCACGGTGATCGACACGGACATTGAGGGCTTAGACAACAGCAAGAAACACACCGTGAAAGCCACGCTTCAGAGCGTTTTCACATCACGCGCGATTGGTCTCGTCAAAGGCGGCTGGCTGCCATCCGGGCTAGCCGCGACCCGCCTTGGCACGACGGTCTTGGTGGATCGTAACGTCGTTTCTGAGATCATCGGGCGCTTTGATGGCGGCAAGAATGTCGGTGCCGAGCCGGACTTCCTTGACCTTTTCGCCGACCGGCCTGTACGGATCAATCCGCTGCTCTTCGCCATGGAAGCCAACGCCAGACGCATTCCGTCGCCGGAGCTTTTACGTTCCCAGCTCGATGAGGCTGTGACAAAACTGCAGGCGGCACTTCCGGCCGCCAAGTTGGTAGTCGGCCCTGGGAGTCTGCAGGGTGCGCTGGGCCTTATTGAAGAGTCCCGCTCTGGCTTCGAACGAAAGCAGCGTTTCCTATTGCGCGTGGCTCCTGGGCTTACGTCACCGGTCAGCAGGAGGAACATGCAGGAGCGTTGGAACGAAGTGATAGCCGGCGCCGACGCATGTGGCGTTTCTCGCAGTTCGCTGGTCGTGCTCGCGGCTTTAAGCTCGGTCGCTATTCCTAATAGCGGTAGCCCGGCGAAGAAGCTTTTGAAATTCAAGGAGGGCTATTGCGAGGAGGACGCTTACAACGCGCTAGCCGATTTACGCTCTCTTGAGATGCTAATTTATGTGTTCGGATTTTTCCCAGGCGAGCTGGTTCAGCTTTGCACCGCTGACAGGAATCTGGCTCTCTTTTGGACCGGCATTCGGGCATCCAACTTTGCGCGCCTCGGCACCGGCATCGCCTTTGATTTGTCTCCCGTCGAGCAGCTGATACCCGGGCCGAAGTGGTACGATTCGTGTTTTGATTGTAGCGCTAGTTCAGGCGAGCACGGGGAGCATAATTCTTAAGGCATCCGGCGCGAGATCACATACTCACCGAGGCCGCAGAACCCGATTGGATCAGGACGTGACTCTGATGGAAGAGCCGATCAAGACGTTCGATCTTTCGCCCGAACAGCAAAACACAACAGTGCTGATCCACCGACTGCTCGGCAAACGTATCGCGGACCGTTACGTTGATTTTTGCCGCTTGGCCGCTGGGGCTTTTCCGCTGCGCGTCTCAAGCCCCATCGCTGCCCACGCGTTGCGTGAACTGGAATCGATCTTACGGCAAACGCTCGAAGTTCCGATGGAAGTATCGGTCACCCCGTCGCCGGATGACATCGAAAGGATTGGGAAGGCTAAAGTCCAGTTGCAAGCGCTCGGATACAACGAAGACGAGATTCAGCGCGCCAGCAGTCAATTGGGCCCGCGTTTGAGTCACAAACAACAGATTGACAAGATCGTAACCCGCCTCGACCTCGCCCCGAGTGGCGACATCGCACACGCCTGGAAATCGATCTCGCAGGCTCATAGCCAGGCCCATGGCGGCCGCGCGCTTGACCAGTCGTTTGTCGTTAATGATGCATTCCGCACCACATGGCAGGCGCCATTTGATACCGTCATCCGCGGCCTTATGATCGCCCTTCAAGGAAAGTATGCCGCGTTTATGCAAAGGATCGACCAGCTGGTCGCGATGCCAGATCGCGGCGCGGCGGTCACTAGCTTCTCAAAGGAAATTCCGGGAGCGCTGCCCCTCCTCTCGCATTTCTTTGACAAACTCCAAACACCGGACTGGCTACCGCAACTGGCAAAGCGAAATCTGCTTGCCGCACCGCTGTCGCAGGCAGATCAGGCTGGCGACGACGGCTCATTTCTGGGCCAATGGCCGGCAGCTCGTTATTTGCTGCGCATGGCAAAATCCGTTGACCCCGAAACGCGCGCACTCGTCGCCGATACCCTTCGCAAGGTAGCTGCATCTTCGCATCCCGACGTCCAGCAAATGGGCATCGAAATTTTGGCGGCGTTGCCGCCGGGCGACGCTGCCCCTTTGGTGGGACTTGCAGAAGGATGGTTGACGTCCGACGCCCATTTCGTCGTGGCGCAGGCACCCCACGACCTAATTACCCGCCTCGCGCAGGGCGGGGAAGGTTCCGCAGCGATCCGGGTGGCACGGGCCGTTTTCAAGGTCTATTCCGAGGACGACGGGCTCGCTACGCTTTTCCCTCGCCATATGTACGAGCATTACTTGCCAAGCGCGGTCAAAGCGATCGCCCCCGTTTGCAAGGTCGACGCAGTGGCGTTGCTTGCTGACCTTTTGGATCAGGCGTTGCACTTCAGCGGCAAGGTGAAGGACAATCCGCCCCACGATTATTCTTATCATACCTCCGGTGAGATATCAGAACACGGACCCAAGCACGACGTGATTGACGGACTTATTGGCGAAATTGTTCGAGCATCGAAGCTCACAATTGAAGCCGACCCCACCTGCACACACGATGCCGTAATGCGCATCCGCAGTCATTCCTCAAGGCTATTCGCCCGCATCGCCCTGCATGTACTCTCACTTAATCCGGCCGGAGCACGGGAGGTGGCCCAAGCCCTTCTCACCGACCGCGATCTCATTGAGGAAACATGGTGTCGGATTGAATATGGCGAGCTTGCGCGCGCTTGGTTTCCATCTTTACCTGCCGCGATTCAACAAGAAATATTGGCCTATGTCGATTCTATGCCAGAAAAACATCGCGATCGCTTCAACCAACGCTTTGAGCAACATCAAAACAGGCCCCCTACACAAGAAGAACAACAAAACTACGATGAATCCATCGTGCGCGATCTATTGTGGCATTGGCGAGAGGTTTTGCCCTCCGACCGACGGGAACGTATAGAAAAACTCGGCGATCCTGACGCTTGGCGGCAGCGCATTTACGAGCCTGAGAAAGTCCCCCTCACCGCGCCCGATTTCTACACCCATCCCCTCAATGAGATCGTAAGTTTTCTGCACGCTTGGCAACCGACAAGCGGTGAGAAGCGCGAAACGGTGACCGCGATCGCGGAGCAACTGCGCAAAGCGGCGGAGGGCAATGCGGGTTTGTATTCGGCCGGTGCGGAGCTTTTTGTGCAGCTTCCATCTATCTACGTGCGTCATCTCCTCGAGGGGTTTACCAACGCTTCGATCAATAACAATGATTTGGATTGGAAGAGCACGCTGGCTCTCATTCAAGCCGTCGCGCTGCCCTCCCGCCAGCGATCCAGTAGCATCGAAGGCGACGACCCTGATTGGTCATGGGCCCAAAAGGCGGCGATCAAACTACTCGCTTCCGGTCTGCGTAGGGGGGCCGAAGGGATTCCGTTCGCGCACGCCGGGCTCTTGGAAGTGCTCATCATCCAATTGTATCGCGCCGCGCCTCGGCAACCGGACACAGAGAATTTCGAAGAGAGCTACCGTATCTTTCCGCACTTTGGTGCTCAATCGACTTGGCGCGGAGCAGCGATCGAGCTTAGCGTTCTTCTCGTGTTCTGGCTTAGCAAGGACGATGAAGGCGAAGTCGGCAAATCGCCACGCGAGGCTCTCGTTAGGCTTCCCGCCATTCGGCAAGTCTTCGAGGCTGAACTGACCGATCGCTCAGCGGATGGACGTATCCCTCGCGCGATTCTAGGTCGCTACCTAAACTGGCTTCACTACTTCGCCGAATCTTGGCTTGTGCAGCACATCCCTACCCTATTTCCAGACGACGACCTGTCGCTCCGCGATGCCGGTTGGCTCGCCCATCTTTGTGCTGACAATGGTCCGACCGTGGATCTCGCACCGGCGATGTGCAACTGCTATGTGACGGAAATCCAACGTCTCACCGTAGATTCATCAGGACGCGACCGACAGGATGTCGACACCCGTCTCGCCGAGTATCTGGTCATTCTCTATTTGAATGCCGCGCTTCCCGACGAGGTGTTTCGCCGGTTCTGGGACACGGCGCCAGTTCGTTCACGCCAGCACGCGATTTGGTTCCTCGGGATCATGCTAGAACTCCCGCGCGACCGGATCGCCGAGGATGCGCGTGCGCGCGCATTTTCCTATTGGAATCGTCGACTCGAGGAGGCCAAAGCATCCGCAACGCCAGATTATTTCCGCAAAGAGGTAGGGGCGATTGGGTCATTTTTCTTTCGTGAGGCCATACCCGCAGAATGGCTTATGGGCCAATTGCTTTCCATGTCGGAGGCAGGTTTTGCGCCAAATGAGTCCTTTAATGTGATGGAAAGGCTAGTCAAGCTCTCGCCAGACTATCCAGATCGCACCGCAGAGGTCCTTTCTGCGCTCGTGAAGAACGATCATTTGGAGAACTGGGTTTACACGGGTCAGCCCGCCAGCACTCGCACGATCTTTACGAACGGTCTTGCAACGGGATCGCCCACAACGGCCGCAGCCATCACCATGGCCATCAACTACCTCGCGTCGAGGGGGCATACCGGCTACCTAGATGTGAGCTTTCGGGAGGTTGTCCATTCGGACCGGACCGAGGAGACTGGAGTTACCAGGCTTCAGTACAGATCGGAGGGTCCGAATGAACATCCACAAGAATGCCCGTCTGACGCCGCTGCG
>NZ_JAPYKP010000153.1:0-15060 GCF_037179725.1 Mesorhizobium sp. Cs1321R2N1
CAACCCGACCTTACCGGCGAACTGTCGATGACCACCGCAAAGCAGCTCGCTCGCTACAGCGCTGTTGAGGGCGCGCTCGCGAGCGGCTTCGCTACCGCCGAGCTACACCACCTGTGGGGACGCGACCTTCGACGACGCCAAAGTCTAGGCTGCAGTTGTAACGCGAAACAGGTTCAGCAACCCTCGGCAGGGTGGTAGCCTCGGAGAGTTGCCATAAGGAGCCTGCAATGGACCGCGATACACGTAGAAATAGACCTGAAGGTTCAGCCCGCGACGGTGGCGATGCCGCAGGATTAAGTCATCTGCCAAGGGAATTGGTGAGCGAATTGGCAAGGCGTGTCGTCACCGACGACCCGGTTCAAACGGCAAAGAGCCTTACCAATTTTAAGCAAACGAGTCGTTCAGTCCGAGACGAGTTCGATGGAGGCGGTGCAGTTGGCGAGTTTAATACGCGGCTCGGTCGGCTCGGCACTTCAGCTCAGGCTTTGTATACGGCAGCAATGCCGCCTGAGAATGGCATGTCGAATCTTCTCAGGGCACGCTATCTAAGCCGTGCTGTCGCACCAATACTGAAGTTTCAGAATGCGCCCAGGAAATCTGCCGTTGCCGACAGCATTCTAAGTCTGACCCAGCCAGGCGCCCAAGCCTTCGCCCTGTCCAAGATGGGGGATAGGCTAGGTGATTTTAGCCCGGCAGATAGGACGCGACTTCTTGACCGATCGATAGAATTGTTGACCGCTACAGCGGCACAGGGTGCTCAGGGACAATGGAGTGTTCTTGTCAGCACGGTCAGGGCCATTAAAAAGGGACACGACCATTTAAATGAAGAACAAAGAGAGCGACTGAACGGAGCATTTTCACAGGATCCGTACCTGGGTGCGCTGTATAGGTCGATTCAGGTGAGCACCGCCGGGCGTGCGATCCCGCAGCGCAATCCAGATTTGGACGGAAACATCAACGCAATTGAGCATCAGGCCGCTGAGCTGCCAGCAGAGTGGTCGATTGGCCAAGGGAATGCGATTGCGCAGATCGGCGCTTCCATCAACGAAACCTATGATAACGCGCGAGCGGAACTCATGCATTCCGATAGAAGCAGGGACTTGACACGATAAGGTTTCATGAGCGCTGGCGAAGCTCGTTCCTAACCGTTCGCCCAGCGCCAGCAGGGTTTTGAGCAAAGGGTAGGGGTGGTCTCGGGGAATCCTGTCGCTGTTGTGGCAGCCGAAGGTAAATCTTGATCGAACTGTCTTGGAGCAGTTCAGCGGAGCTGCCGGCGCCAAAAGGTGATGTCGCCGTGGTTGACGTCTCCAACTCGCAACGCGGCCCACCGCCGGCCGCCCACCCCAACGGCACTACAGTCCGCGGCCCCAATGGCCGCTGGACAGCATTGAAGTCGGTGTCCAAACGGTGACCGGCGGGCAGGCATTTAGGTGCTTCGCGCCGGCTTCCGGCACGGCGGATCGTCCAGACAAATTTCGACTTGCGGCCCATGCGGGAGCTGTTTTCCCAGCGGGTAGCGTTCGGCGACGGTGCAGCCCGCGGACTCCTGGACGCGCGGAGCTGCGGCACTCGGGCCTGGCCTCGAACCTTTGCCTCTCGGATCCACCCCTCGGCTTCCTCCCCACAGGCAAGAGACCTGAGAGGGTGCATTCATAGACTTGCGTCGGAGGTGCGCCAGCAAGGCGAACGTCAGCTCTCCCACGTTTGGCTCCCTACCGGGTTTAGCCGTCTCGATCAACGTCGAGCAAGTCGGGCTTGGCCACGCAGGTGAGGCTTCAAACGCGGGTGCCGCGACTGTTCAGCAATCGGCCGGCGACCAGCGCCGGGAGTGCCGCCGGGATCGGTCGTGTGCTCAACAGCCCGGCCGCCTTTGTTTTGCAGCCTTGACCGGAATGTCTGCCTCTGTTGAGGGGCGAACATACGGCCAAAGGCTGGCACATGCAGCGGCCCCTTGAAAGCTCAATTCCCCGGTCTGCAGGATTGCAAACGTAACGCGAAATCAGTTCGGCAGGTCGCTCGTGCCTGATAGCCTGGAGCAGTAGAAATGAACGTAAGGACTCTGAGCAATGGATCGCAACACACGTAGAAATAGGCCGGAAAATTCGGCTCGCGATAGCGGCCGCTCCACACGATTCACCGATGTGCCTCGTGAACTAATGGACAACGTGGCCAGAGGTGTAGCCTCCGACGATCCAGTTGAAGCGGCAAACAACCTTACCAACCTCAGGCTGGCGAGTCGTTCAGTACGCTCCGACTTGGAGGGCGGCAGTGCAGGACAATTTCACAGCCGGCTCAATCGGCTCGGCGAATCAGCTCAGCGCGTGTATTCCGCAGCAATGCCGCCCCCTGGCAATGCCTTGATAAGCGACCCATTCAACTCGCGCTATTGCCCTGTCGGGCCAGTCCTGAAGTTTCAAACGGCCGCGATGAAATCTGCCGCAGTCGACAGAATCCTCGGAATGACCGACCGAACGTCACAATCTCTCGCCTTGTCCAATATCGCCGACAACATAGGCGATCTCAGCTCGGCTGACAGAACGCGCATTCTTGACCGAACAGTCGATTTGCTTACACAAGGTCCGAACGCCGCCGAACATAACGTCAACTATGTAACAGCCCTCAAAAAAGGGCAGGATTATTTGAATGAAGGCCAACGAGAGCGATTAGACGCATTTCCATTGTATGGGATGCTCCACGATGCGCTTGGCGAGCCTGCCGGGCGTGCGGGACAGCCGCAAAATTTCGACTTGGACAGGCGCATCGACGCTATTGAGGCTCGAGCCCAGCAGTTGCCAGGAGAATGGTCGTATTACCAGCAGAATACAGTTGCAGAGACCGGGGAAGACATTCACGACGCTTACAATAGCGCGCGAGCGGAACTCATGGATTCCGACCGAAGCAGGGACTGGACACGATGAAATGGTCTGCGCGGTAAGCTAACCGGCTAGCCGGGTCACGGACCGAGATCGGGTTCGCGCTTGACCTCGGTCCTTAAGCCTTGCGGGCAGCCTTCTTCGGTGTGGACGGAGCAGTTTGCTCGGTCAGAAGGTCAAGCCCATCAGCGGAACGGCGAGGTGGACGTCCCGCATCACTTGCCGGTTTGCGGGTATGATGTGCGGGCGTGACAAAAGGGATCAGGTGAATTCCAGTCCCAGGTCAGCGGCCTCGCTCTCTGCTTTCGCCGCCCATTGGAAGTCACGTTGACTCCGAAAATGGGGCGGCTTCTACGTCCATCGAGTGGCGATAGCGCAGGAAATGGGGCTCGACGCCCTTGGCGGCAACGCTGGAAACAGACGCAGAGGGCCTTGCCCGTCAGGTGATCGGCGGAGCGTCGACGCAGCGTGCGGCGATCTTCACCACAAGACCGATCACGCGGCACTCCAGGAGGTGCACGTCGCCACAGTGTCGGTCGGCACTTCAAACATGCCACACAGCACATCCCGAGCCACAAATTCGCGATCATGATGATCCTTCACGGGGCCTGGATCCCACGAAATCCTCATGGCAGGCCAAATTTCAAGTGTAACGAAGAATCAGTTCGACAGAGTGTTTCGGAATGCTAGCGTCGAGTCGTAAAAACGGCCTAAGGACATCATGCAATGGACCGCGACACAAGTAGGGATAGACCTGGAAGTTCGAGCCGCACCGGCGGTGGCGCCGCACGATTCACTGACATGCCAAGTGAGTTATTGGGGAAAGTGGCGGCAAGTGTAGTGTCCGAGGATCCGGTTGAGACGGCCAACCGTCTTACCAATCTTCGGCTGGCGAGCCGCTCAGTCCGGACCGACTTCGAGAGAACCAGTGCAGGGCAATTTCACGAGCGGCTCAATCGGCTCGGAGATTCAGCGCACCGCCTTTATGCAGCAGAAATGCCGCCTGAGAATGTCGTGCCGCAGGACGACCTTTTCTTTGCGCGCTATCAAACCCGCGCTGTCAGGCCAATCCTCAAGTTTCAAACTGCCCCAATGAAGACTGCTGTGGTCGACAGAACCCTCGCTATCGATGAACCAAGGCGCCAATCTCTCGCCCTATCCAAGCTAGGGCAAAGCATAGGTGATCTCAGCCAACTGGATAGGACGCGCCTGCTGGATCGATCCCTAGAACTTTTTACGCAGGAGGGCGGCGGTCCAGCGCACTTCGTCATCCGCAACAACACGGCCAAGGCCCTGAAAATGGGCCGCGACTATCTGAATGAAAATCAACGAGAACAGCTAAACACCGCGTTTGCGCAGAATCCCGAACTGGCTTCCTTCTATGCGGCGGTTGAGGTGCAGCCGGCCGGGCATGCGGCGGCGCCGCAAAACCCGGATTTGGACGCGCGCATCAACGCAATTCAGGATCGTGCCCATCAGCTGCCAGGGGACTTCGCTTCGTATCAGCAGCAGGATGCGATGGCGGAGCTCGGGGATTCCATTAGCGAAACCTACAATAGCGCTCGAGCGGAACTCATGCGTTCCAACAGAAGCAGGGACCTGACACGATGAGGTCGCGGCCAAGATGACCGTGTAATCGCTAGCGGACCGAGGTCGTCTTCGCGGTCGACCTCGGTCGCGTCGATACGGCAGGCTCGCAACGAGCCTCCGGCGTGCAGGACATACATTACCGAGCCAGCGCTGCAACCCGTCAGCGCTGTGGGGAGAGGGTAACAGGATCAGGTCAGATTCTGGCCGCGGTCGCAGCTTCGCGCCAAAAACACGTCTCGGCCAGCGCTCCGGCGATGGCTCACCCAGACTGCTCCTCCGCTTCGAGCCGTCCGCCTCCCACGCTCCCTTTCCCCTCCCGGTCGGTCACTGGCCATCATCTTCAAAGGCGACGAGAATCTGATTGTCGGCGTCGGTCAACTCGACCGTATACGCCATCGCCATGCCCAACCGCCAGTGGCGGACCGTTGGGAGCGCAAGCCCGACAGGTCGCATTAACTGGATTTTCATCACTCCCTTGGAAGCCCCGGCTTTTGCCGGCATACTCCCATATATGCCAGGCAAGGACAGTCAACGCCCTTCCATCTTCGACCTCGACGCGCTGCGCGAGGCGTTCATGGAGTCTGTCCGCGAAAACAATGTCTCGCCTGCCGAATGGGGCGAGCACGCCGAACGGTTCATTCAAAGGCTAGCGGGTCACAACCTTGCCGAAGCGGCGGTTAGCCAGATCACTGGAGCGCCGGACGATAGCCAGCCAGCTCGAAATCCATAGGTACGGAATCAGACGCAGAATCTCACTTGATCTAGTGTTTTTGCTGGTCTTATAAAACCGACGTTACCCTTGCTTCTAGGGAGGCACGCAATGGATAACGTGGTTCCGTTCCGCTATGTGGCGGCTCGTGTTGAAGTGGCGGAAGCCGGTGGCGAGTGGTTCGTGCGCGTCACCGAAGACGGCCAAGAACTTACCCGATCATTTGAACTGGAATCGTTTGCGCTGTCCTATGCGGAAGGCCAGCGGCTACGGCTAGGATTGCATACGATCACCCGGATGTAGGAACGAACAAAGCCCCGGCGCTTGGGTCTGCGCCGGGGCTTTCGACATGTACGAGCTACACCAGCATGTCCACCTATGAGCATGTGCTGATATGGTAAAGGATTGGTGAATAGGACGGCAGCCGGGTAGCATGGCCGAAACGACTATAAGGGTGGTCGCGCGGACCGGTCCGGTGTGCGGTAGCGTGGATCGCCACGACTCCTTGAAGGCCGTTCGCCCCAAGCCCTCCAAAAAACACCTTGGCTTCGTCGTGGAACTCGGGCGGGACAGAACGGACATGGAAATCTCCTATGTCCATCTCGAGGACGGCGACTGAACGGTCGGGCTGAAAGATCGGGCAATGTGGAGTAGTCGAGGCAAACTATCCGGAGCTCCTTTTCACTGCGCCGACGTTGAGGACACGTGGCGCCCTAACCAGACCTCTAATCCCTCTCAACTCGCTTCAGGCCCGCCACCACGCGAGTTCGGGCAAGCGGGGCTTGAGAGCTCAATCGGATGATCAGTCCGCCCCATCAAATCCCCGAATTGAACGGTCAGATTGAGAGTTCATTCTGTTGTGCTCTGAAATGCCAAGTTCCTGAAGTGAAATTATTTGCGCCAGCAGCTCGCGCTGAGCAGGGGTCCCCCGCGGCTGCTTGGCAGTGTCCTGCATCGTGGACGGACCGGCGGCGATAGGCGCCCCCTTCGACTCTGGAATGGCGAGGCTAGAAGTTAGCTGCGCGGCATCGCCCGGCGCAGTCACTGCTGCTGGATACGGTCCTCCGTCGACTGCGGGGAAGGTCGTTATCTCCGCAATGAACGGGATCGGCGCTGGTTCGGGCAATGCACCTGTCTGGCTGGCGAAAATCGACTTCAGGTGACGATCACAATAGTACTTCACTTTATCCAGCTGCAGCGGTGGCTGGCCTTTGATCAGCACGATTTGTTTGTTGTCATCGAGCAAACGCACCTGCTCGGGCCGCAAGAGCGGCGCGCCTTGATCCGACATATGGATATTAGGACTTAGCCATTCCCGGGGGCTGAAAGACTTTGACCTTTGGTGAAAGGTATATTCGCCAATCGCTTTTGAAATGTATTGAGGCGTTTCGTCGTCGGCTGTCGCCATGAACACCTGCACACCGGTGTTCGAGAGGAAATTTTCCTTGCCAGGCTGCTCATAGGCGCCGGTCAGGGCCGAGAGGCTCTGGATGATGAACATGAAGCGGCCTTTGTAACCCGCAATCGTGGTGATTGCGGTTTCAATCGCTTCGAGCCTGCCGAGATGCTTGAATTCATCGAGGAGGAACAGGACCTCAAAAATCTCGTCCTTTCCCGGCAGAGTGCGTTGCAATATCGACACGGTTTGCTGGAAAAACAGCCGCACGAGAGGTGCAATCACCTCCAAATCATTGGGGCTGACGCAGAGATATATTGTCGTGGGGTCCCGGCGCAAGTTGCCAATGGAGAAATCCGATCTCGATGTGGCGTTCTTAATCAGCGGGTCAGCCCAAAGATTCAGCCCGCCATCGCCCAAAACGGATGTGTATGAGGTGAGGAGTTTGGTGTCGTTGCCGGCCATGTTGTCAAAAATGCGCCTCGCCTCCGGAATTTTGCTTTGTTCCGCGAGTTGCGCAAATAACTTGTATTTCTCGCCCGGCTGCGAAAACAAATCATAGACGGCGCCAATGGTTGGCGTGCCACGCTCGATGCAGGCCAGAACACCGGCGACAAAAAGGTCCCGCGCGCCCTCGATGAACCCTTCCGCGCCCTTACCCTTGGGCGCGATCAGATTAACCGCTAATCGCCGAGTTTCTGAGAAGCGGCGCTCCTGCGGTGTAGCAACGATGTCGAGCACTGGATTGTAGCAATGAGTGCGTCCTTGCCTGTCGAGCGGCGAGAATTTGATGATCCGGTCGCCGCGCTTCAACCTCGCCCTCGACGTCAGTTCGAAGAGTTCGCCCTTGACATCGAGCGCAAGCACCGAGCCATCGAAGGTCAGAAGCGTTGGAATGACAACGCCGACGCCCTTGCCTGCGCGGGTGGGCGCAACCACCAAACTGTGTGGTTGCTCGCCATTGGTGAGATACTGTCCAAACCCGCGCGGCCCGGACGTTTTGCCGAATATGGGACCAGTGATGCGGCGGTAGGGCTTGATGAACCCTTTTTGGCGCATTTCGCCAAATCGCGCCCATCGTGCCGTTCCGAAGTGTTTGGCGCGAACCAAGACTACGGTGAGGGTGACCATGATGATCACCGATGTCATGCCGACAATGATCAAGCAGGTGTAAAACGTCGCACTGGCATAGCCGAGATAGAAGGGTGTTTCATACCAGAACGCCAGGAGATCGAAGTCGCGGAGTCCCCGGACGCTGAGCCCGACCCTTAGGCTAACATACAGGCTGGCGAAGATCAGCCCGAGGGGCAAAGACAGCGCAAGGCCGAACAAGAATGTGGTGAGCTTGAAATTCGTGCGTGCCATTGTCCTGTGCTCTGGCAATGTTCAGCGTTGCTAGCCCCGGACAGGGACCTTGCCAGCTGGTCCTACGGGCCGCAGTTGGTTCGACCTGCTGCAGCCCTCTTTCAGAGTCAAAATATGTCGTCTCGCGGATTTCAGCTGACCGCGATTACTCTTGTAACAGCGCAGACGCAGCGCGCCGCCATTCACTTAAAAACCTGAATAAGAGAATACATAACGGTGCGTCATCCGAAAGCGTACAAAATAACGGTTACAAAGGTAACAAGGCGCTGCGGAACACATCGCTATATCTCACCGAAGCTGTTGATATTGTCCGAACGATATTTGCACAGAGCGCTTTCGGCGCGGACGGATTGCGGCATGAAGCTGATCACTTGCTATTCATTTAAAGGTGGGGCGGGCAAAACAACGGCGTTAATGGGTCTGTGCTCCTCGCTTGCCTCCAAGCAAAAGAAGATTGCGTTGTTCGAATCTGACCAAAACCGCCCGCTCACCAGGTGGAAACAAAATGCCCTTCGTAACGACGCTTGGGACCGGCAATGCGAGGTATTCGTGGCCGACGATCTGCCCGTAATGGTGGATGCATATGGACAGGCGGATCTTGGCGGCTTCGACTATGGGTTAGTCGATGCCCATGGCGGTCCCAGCGACTTGAACAACTCTATAATCGGCAGTTCCGATTGCCTGCTGGTACCCGCTATGCTGTCATCTCTTGACATCGATGAAGCGCTAGCAACGTGCCGCTTCATCATCGAACTGTTAATGGCAGAGGGACTGGAAGCATATACTGCCATTCTACGCCAGCGAGTGCCAATCGGCAGACTGACAGTGTCCCAACGAGCCGCGTACGAGATGTTGGACGTTCTGCCGCTGTGCGACACCCCGATGCATGAGCGGGACGCCTTCGCGGCGATGAAAGAGCGAGGCATGTTGCACATGACGATCGCTAATATGGCCAACGATCCGGCAACGCGATTGATGCTGCATCACAGCCAGAGAGCATTGGATGAACTCGCTATGATCAGTGCATTCATCGAGAAGGTGTTGCAGGACTGACAGGGGAATGCGCAAGCCGATAGCTTCGACAAGGGTCACCGATCGACTTGCCGCGTTTTCGATTCATCAAGGACCCATAGCCGCCAGCCGACATGCAGATTGTCGCCGGACGATGGCACCAGCCAAACATGGCCGCTGGCCAGCACGCAACAGCACCCGCCGAAGCTTTGCCGCAGAAGGACTTTGATGCTTGCGGCAATGCACCTTGCTCGATCGCACTGGAGTCGAGGCCTATGCAGTTGCTGGTGACATCGAGCCAGAGACGTTCATGACTCCGCCCCGTAGCGATCCTGGATAGAATCCATCGGCCTAAGGAACTCCTTCTTGGGCGAGACCTAATACTCACTTGGTTCGGCAATCCACTGCAAGCGCTCAGTGTTGCATTCAATGATTCCGTTATTGCGCCGGATGGCGCCGGCCTCCTCCAGCGCCAATATGGCCCGATTTACTTTCGGCCGGCTTGCGCCCAAAATTCCCGCTATATCGGATTGAGTGAGCTGCAGTTTCAGATCCGCCCTTACCGGCAGCTCATTGCCGTGGATCTGCCTCAGGGTTACGAGGAGAAAACGGGCCGCCCGGGAATTCAAGTGATACAGGGCGATGGTTTCCAACTGCTCGGTGATACCCCGCAATCGTGAGCAGAGATAGCGGATTGTGGCTCTGGCCGCCCCCGGCGAAAGTTTGATGAGGTCCATAAATGGCCTCTTGGCAATGACGAAACCTTCGGAGGCGACCTGCGCCGTGGCGTCGGCCGATCGAGGCTGGTCATCTAGCATGGCCATCTCGCCGAACAGATCCCCGGCTTCGAGTTGCCGGAGGACCAATTCACGCCCTTGTGGGGTGATCAGCGACACCTTGATCCGTCCAGAGATCACTCCAACCATGTAATTGCCCTCATCGCCTCGCTGGAAGATCACCGTGTCTGGAAGCCACCTGCGAAAAGTAGAAATTCCGGCGAGTGCCGCGATGGTCTTGTCATCGAACTCCCGAAAAATCGGAAAGGAACGCCAGAAGGCAGCGCTTCTATCGAACTCGGCCATGTAGTTTCCTCGCTGGAAATGATTGGTCCTATGACGCGCGCTTCTGGGTGATCACGTCGATTGAGCATCGTTGGCGTTCCCTCTCCCGGAAAAAGCGACTCTCGCGCCGACGCGTTGTCACGCATCATCGATCTCCTGAGGCGGCGACGGCGAACCGGACGAAACCAGTTAACCTGTGGCTGTGGCTTGGGATGGGATCGTGGCGCGCTCTTGTCTGTGGCCTGGTTGATGATGGCGCCTCAGCGCATCTCTCATAGGCTCTAACGCCCGCCTCCTGATCGACGCCGGCAAGCGTGGCAACCGGCAATGACCTGCACCACTTCGACGTGCCGCTTCAGTTTATTGTTCGGTCGCCCGAAGGCCGATCCGAGCCGTGGCCTGTGAGCTCGCTCCAGGATCTGGCCCGCTCTGCGAACCGGCCTGCCGCGCTGAGAGCGGGCATCCGCAGGTCTCGCTGCGCCTGCCGCTGCCGTCTGCCGGGGGGCCAGATGCGCCATGGTCGTGGCATTGACGTTCAACGCATGTAACAGGGAACTGGTTATCGGGGAGGCTGGTCAACTGCGTCATGCCGGGCGCACGGATATGCGTCGTGAGAGCTTGGCCGGCTTCGGCATTGGTTGGCACAAATGGACGTGGTGATCGCGGCAACATGGAACTGCTGGCAGTTGCGGGTGCCCTTTCTATCTTCGGTGGGGTTCGCCAACCCGGCTAAAGACCGAGGCCCGGCGGTGTTGTTTTCCCCCATTTCCGAACTTATTGAAAATCGATTGTTTCGATTTATCCCATCCACGCCATGGATGGATATGGGGCACGCACGCTCCTCCCAGCACCTCTTGCTCTGCTGTAAAAGCGATGGCGCATTCACTGGCTCTGGCTGGTGTCAAATCTCCAGCAGCTTCGCAGAGATACTGAACACGTAACCGACGCCACGTTTGGTTTTTATCAACTTTGGGGCGCGCGCATCGGTCTCAAGTTTTCGACGCAGGCGCAATATCTGGACATCGATGCTGCGGTCTGAGATCTCGCCGTGAATGCGCGTGGCCCGTTGCAGGTATTCTCGCGACACAGGTCGTTCTGCCACCTCGAGGAAGGCAATCAGGAGCGCATACTCGCCCTGCGTTAGAGGGACCAGTGCACCTGCAGGATCGCGCAGCTGTCGCGTTTTTAGGCGTAGCTCCCATCCGCCGAAAAGCCACTTTCCCGATTGTGACTTTCTCTGTGTTTCTGCAGGGCCGGCAACACGCCGCCTCACCAGTGAGTCCACACGCACCAAAAGCTCACGCACCCTGGTCAGACACTCGTCGGCCTCGGATTCAAGCCGGACCATATCGTTCTCTCCCCGGCGGTTCTCAACGACAATAACGGAGACGTCCCCAAGGTTGCGCAGATCACGCAAAAGCCCAGGGTCCTCCTGGCCAGGAGTCAAACTGGCAATGACAAGGTCGGGCTTTAGCTTTTGCGAAATCTTCAACGCTTCCCCATGCGCACCCCCCGCCACAGTGGTCGACAAATCGCAGCGCAGCACGTGTTCCTCAATGGTCAGAAGAAGCGCGAGAACATCGTCGACTAAAAGCACGCTCCCGATTTTGCGGGCCTCGCTCATATATCGCCTCCATTCCCCAACCCACCTTGCCGCTTCAAAAACACCCGCTGCCGACCAGGCCCATTTGAGCGCGGCAGCAGCCTCGGATTGCACGACCGGGGAATTGCTGCTGTAACCGATGGAACTTCACCTTGGTTACGACAGCTCGCCGCCGCGATTGCCGGCGGACGAGGCGCTGCGCGCGCCGGCGTGTCGTGGAGCGGAGGACAAGGGGAGGAGCGGCCAACAGTGGAAAATCGGCCAAAACAGCTTGTTTTCGGATCGTTGCCGAAAGACAAAAACCGTGATGTGTTGTCGCGCTCGTAAAGATCTGAGCAGCGCCGTGCAGTTGCGAGACGCTTGCGATCGCAGTCCTGCCGGCTATGGGCGCCAAGCCAGGAAATGCCGCTCAATGCAGCCGATAAAGCAATTGACGGCCAGGCCCATGAGGGAAAGCATCGTCACCCCGGCAAACAGGTGTTCCAGGTTGTAGAGTGCTCCTGCGTCCAGGATGTAGGCGCCCACGCCATGCTCGGCACCAAGCATCTCGGCTGCGACCAGCAGAGTTATGCCGATCGAAATGGAGACGCGCAGGCCTGACAGGATACCCGGAAACGCTCCGGGCAGAATGATCTTGCGCACAATCGAGAGCCGAGCGAGGCCAAAGCTCTGGCCCATCCGGATCAGGCTGCGGTCGACATTGTCAACCGCCGCATAGGTGGCGACCACCGTGGGGGTGAAGGTACCCAGCGCGATCAGCGCATATTTCGATGCCTCATCGATACCGAACCAGACAATGAAGAGCGGTAGCAATGCAATCTTTGGCACAGGAAAGAGCGCCGCGACCAAAGGCAGGAGACCAGCGCGTATGAGGCTGCACAAGCCAATCAGAACACCGAGACCTACGCCAAACACGACGCCGATGGAAACGCCAACAGCGAGGCGCCGCAGCGATGGCAGCAAGTGCTGCCAGAGCAGCCCGGTCTGGTAAAGCTGGACGAAGGTCTCGAAGACCGCTGAGGGGCGAGGCAGCGTCAGGCCCGAGATGAAGCCCGTACGGGTGCCGACCTCTGCCAGCCCAATCAGGAGGATGGCAACGAAGAAACCGACAAGGGGGACGCGTGAGGGCGCGAAGCCGCCGCCGCGGAACTTTACGAGCTGTGACACTACGATGATATCAGCCATCGAGCAGTTCCTGATCGGCGGCCATTGCTTCATCTCTCATCAGGGCCCAGAGATGCAGCTGCATCTTCTCCAGAACCGGAGCGCCGACGTATCTCTCGGCCAGCGGCTTCTCGATTGTGAGCATATCGCGGATGGCTCCGGGGCGACGGGAAAGCACGACAATGCGATGTCCCAGCCGCACGGCTTCGCTCAAATCATGCGTGACATAGACGGCGGTAAAGGGCTGATGCGTCCACAGCGAGACGAGATCATCCATCAGAAGCTCGCGCGTCTGGCTGTCGAGGGCCGACGTCGGTTCGTCCATGAGCATCACCGCCGGACTGACCGCCAACGCGCGCGCAATCGCAACGCGCTGACGCATGCCCCCCGACAACTGCTTCGGCAAAGTGGCGCGAAACTCAGAGAGTCCCGTGCGGGCAAGGACGTCGGCGACGATCCGCTCGACCTCCTTCGCCGGCAGTTTGTGATCCTCAAGTACCAGCTTCACATTGCCTTCCACGGTCCGCCACGGCAGCAGAGCGAGATGCTGGAACACGTAGGTAAGAGGATTGAGCGATTCAGCGGGCGGCGTGCCGACCTGCAGCACCATGCCTTCTGTCGGACGCTCCAACCCGCCCAGGAGGCGCAACAAGGTGGATTTACCGCATCCCGACGGGCCGATGATGCACATGATCTCGCCCCGTGGGATCCTAAGCGAGAGATCGCTCAGAACCTCTACGGGGCCATAGCGGTGGCTGACATTCTTTAGCAGCAGTTCCATATCTTCTGTCCCGCCTCCTGAGCCGGCCGGCGGAGGGGGTCAGATCGTCTCGACGTAAGAAATATCGAAGAGCATCTGTGCCTTGATCGTCTCGCTCACCATTTTCTCCGCCTTGAGCCAGACAAGCTGATTCATCGCGGACTCGAGTGTAAGCGCACATCCCTTGTTGATTCGCATGGCGCTGCCGACGAAGATTTTCTTCGCGGCCGGGAACGGATGGTCAGAGTCCACATATTTGTGGATGATCTTGGCCACCTCATCCACTTCCTCCGGTGTGGCGGTCTTGTCTACGACGGCAGCGTTGTAGTCGTCGATCGCCCTCGAATGGGCGGTGATAAAGGCTTCGGTCTTCTCCCGCTCGTTGGCGGCGTTGTTTGTCGAGGTTACCACTGTCGTCACCTGATAGTCGGGCGCATAGTCGGACACGAGGCCGATCTGCTTGGCACTGCCTTCGGCCAGCATCTCATTGGCGATGCTGCCCTGGATCGCCCAAGCGTCGATCTGGCCGGTGCCCAGCGCACCAACGATTGCACCGACCTTATGGAGCCGGCGCAGCCTGATTTCCGACATCGGGATGCCGTTCGCTTCCGCGATCTTGTGGCACATATAATGAAAGGAGGAGCCGGCCGTGGTGACACCGAAGCTCTTGCCGCTCAGGTCCTTCGCCGTGGTAAGACCGGCCTGGTACGCTTTTTCGGAGGCCAGGATGATAGCGCCGACGAGACCCTTCTCCTCAGATACCGCGCCGCCGATCACCTTGATTGCGCCTTTTCCGGCGAGGTTCACGAGTCCGCCGCTCATCGCGGTAACCGCATAATCGGCGTCGCCCGAGGCAATCGCCATGGCCATCGGCTGAGCTGCCTCGAAGAACTCGAATTCGACGTCCAGCCCTTCGTCCTTATAGTAGCCTCGCTCGCGCGCGATGTAGCTGGGGGCATGGCTGGCGAGACGCATCACACCAAGCTTCACCTTGCTGGCAGCAAAGGCCGGCCGGCCAAGCAAGGTCAAAGCCCCGGCTGCGCCGAGACCGACAATTGCCTGGCGGCGGTTAATCGCGAGCTTGGCCACGTTCCACGTCCTTTCAAGAGCGGTTCTTTTGTGTCTGGCTGGTGGCCGGCGTATCGAGCCGCTGCGCATGCCCGGGCGCGAACAGGCGACCGAAGGACCTGCATCGATTTGTTACGCCTGCCGCTCTGCTGCCTCGCTCAAATGGCCGCTTGGTCCGTTCGATCCATATGCGGTGTGATGTTCCGGCGGGACCATTGATTTCAACCGTTCTACATCTCCGTTGGATGCAGGCTTGCAGGTCGCAGCAGCTAGCTGCGATTCTCCGTTGCTCAAATTGCAAGCTCAACCTTACGAACAGCTGACGAGAGTCGATGATCGTGTCCCAGGGAGTGGTGTAGCTGACGGTTTGGTCGCCGCGCTCTCCGGCAAGGGGCCGGGATGATCAGCGTGCCACAGCTGGCAGGCTGATGAGGGGATCATCGCTCATTTGGCTGATGGT
>NZ_JAPYKP010000154.1:0-14794 GCF_037179725.1 Mesorhizobium sp. Cs1321R2N1
CGCGGACGGCGGGCGTCACGGTCGTCGTGATCACCCATCAGCCTTCGATCGCCGCTGCTTGCGACCGCGTGATGCTTTTGCGCGGTGGCATGATCGAAGCCTTCGGTCCAAGCGGCGAGGTGCTGCGGCGGTCGGTCACCGGCAAGGCGGTCCAGCAGGGCACGGTGGTGACCGGGTCGTTCGCCCCGACGATCCGCGCGGGCGGCGGTTTCGGATCCTGAGATGACGACACGGAGCCTCGCCTGGGACAGTCAGCCACGCACCGACATAAGACGCGTGGCCCTCACCGGCTATGCCGCCATAGCGCTGCTGGCGGGCGGCTTCGGCTACTGGGCCGTCAGCGCCCCCTTGTCGGGAGCGGTGATCACGCAAGGCACGATCTCGGCAACCGGCGGAAACATCCAGATCCAGCATCGCGAGGGC
This sequence comes from Mesorhizobium sp. Cs1321R2N1, assembly GCF_037179725.1. Classification (NCBI taxonomy): domain Bacteria; kingdom Pseudomonadati; phylum Pseudomonadota; class Alphaproteobacteria; order Hyphomicrobiales; family Phyllobacteriaceae; genus Mesorhizobium; species Mesorhizobium sp. Cs1321R2N1. The sequence goes on from NZ_JAPYKP010000154.1 coordinate 424, forward strand.
GGTATTGTCCAGGCGTTGCTGGTCCATGAAGGCGATCGCGTGCAACTGGCCCAGGATCTGATCGTGCTGGACCCAACGGCCGCGCAGGCCGAACTCAACCGGCTGACGAGACAGTCGATCGCGCTCAGGGCGAGTGCGGCGCGGCTGGAGGCGGAACGCGACGGGTTGGACAGGCTGGCACCAATCACCGAAGCGGCGCCGGCACCTTTCCAGCCCGATTTCGAGATGCTGATTCGAGAACAGCAAAAGGAATTCGACGCCAGGCTTGCCCGGTTCCGGTCGGAAAAATCGATCCTGGCACAACGGGTCGCCATGCACCGGCAGTCGGTGGCGGGGTTACAGGCCCAGAAACAGGCCGTTCAGCAACAAGCCGAAGTCGTAAAGAAAGAACTCGGCATCAAGACCGGCTTGCTGGACAGGGGCCTCACCAACCGTACCGAATACTCCCAGCTATTGCGCAGCGAAGCCGATCTCGTCGGGCAAGCCGGAGCGCTGGAGGCCAATCTCGCGACGGCCAACACCCAGATCGTCGAAGGCCAGGAGCAGACCGAGCGCCTGACCACGCAACGCGTCGAGGAGGCGCTGACGAAACTGGACGACGTTCGCTCCAATCTGGCCGACGTCGACGAACAGATCAGGGCGGCGGAGGCGGTGCTGCGGCGCACGACGATCAAGGCGCCGGCAGCGGGCATCGTGGTGTCGTCGACCTACAATTCCAAGGGCAGCGTGATTGCCCCGGGCGAAAAGATCATGGAGATCCTGCCCACTGCGTCGGGCCTCGTCGTCGATGCGAAGCTGCGGCCGAAGGACATCGATCAGGTCCGTGTCGGCCAGCCGGCGAAACTGCGATTGTCCGCGTTGAACTCGCGGCTCACGCCAGAAGTTTCAGCCACCGTGACGCAGATTTCGGCTGATCGGCTCATCGACCAGACCACGCGTGAACCCTATTTCCGCGCGAAGCTGACGATTGCCGCCGACCTGCCGCCCGGCGTGAGGCGCGATCAACTTTATCCCGGGACGCCGGTCGAGGCGTTCATCAGCACCGGCGACCGGACTTTTTTCGCGTATCTCGCGCGGCCGATGTTCGATTCATTCGCGCGCGCTTTCGCGGAGCAGTAGATCCCCTTGGATATTTGAACGGTCAGCGTGCCATCTCGCGGTGGCCGCTGGGCAGGCGGGTGGCGATCAGCTTGTCGATGCGGCGGCCGTCGAGGTCGACTACCTCGAAGCGCCAGCCCTGCGCGTCGACGCATTCGCCGGTCGCCGGCAGATGGTGCATGTGCGACAGCACATAGCCGGCGACGGTCTCGTAGTCGCGGTTCTCCGGCAGGTCGATGCCCAGCACCTCGGCCATCTCGTCGGCCTGCATGTAGCCGGCGAGCAGCCATGAGCCGTCATCGCGCTGGACGGCGTTTTCTTCCTCGCCGGCCTCGAGGTCCGAGCGGAAGACGCCGGTGATGGCTTCCAGAATGTCGGCGGGGGTGACGATGCCTTCGAAGTGACCGTATTCGTCATGCACCAGTGCCATCGGAACGTTGCTCTCCTTCAGCTTCTGCAGCACGTCCAGCGCATCGGCCTGGTCGTGCACGATGGGTGCCGCGCGCACATATTTGCGCGGGTCGAGCGCGCGGCCGCCGAGCAGTGCGGCCAGCACGTCGCGTGTCTGGATGACGCCGATCATGGCGTCGACCCCGCCGTCGCCGGCGGGCAGGCGTGAATGCTGGGTGTCCATCAGAAGCTTGCGGATCGTGGCTTCGTCGGACTGCAGGTTGATCCAGTCGACATCGGTGCGCGGCGACATGACGGCGCGCACGGCGCGGTCGCCAAGCCGCATGACGCCGGCGATCATGCGCCGCTCGTCGGATTCGATGGTGCCGTGATGCTCGGCCTCGGCGACCAGCATCTTGATCTCCTCGTCGGTGACCTTTTCCTCGCTTTCGCCGCGATGGCCGAGCAGCCAGAGCACGGAACGGCCCGAAATATCGAGCAGGAAGACCAGAGGGGCCGAGACGGAGGCAAGGATGGTCATTGCCGGGGCCGCGCGGGCCGCGACCCGCTCGGGATCGCGCAACGCAATCTGCTTGGGCACCAGTTCGCCGATGATCAGCGAGGCATAGGTGATGATGGCCACGACGATGCCGACGCCGAGCGGATCGGCGATGTTCTCGCGGATGCCTGTCGAAGCCAGATATTGCGCCAGCCTCTGGCCGAGCGTGGCCCCGGAAAAGGCGCCCGAGAGCACGCCGACCAGCGTGATGCCGATCTGCACGGAGGACAGGAATTTGCCAGGATTGGAACCAAGCGCCAAAGCGCGGCCGGCGCCTTTGACGTTGCGGTCGATCATCGCCTTCAGGCGAGCCGGCCGCGACGAGACGATGGCGAGTTCGGACATCGACAGAAGGCCGTTCACGCAGATGAGGACGACCACGGTGGCGATTTCAACGTATAGCATGAGGGCTCAATAGCATTGCCGCACGGCTTTCGAAAATAGTCGGCGACCATTTTAGAAAGATGACGGCGGATGCGGGGCGATCAGACGGCGTCCCAGGGTGGCGATGAGAAATGCGCGACCAGCGCGTCGACGACGACCCGCACCTTGGGCGTCAAGGCCCGTGTCACCGGCCAGATGGCATGGACGGAAATGTTTTCGACCAGCGTGTCCGCAAGCACCATTTCGAGCGTGCCGCTCCTGAGGCTGTCCGCCACCAGCCAGGTCGGCAGGAAGGTGATGCCGCAACCGGCAAGGACCGCGCCGAGCATCGGTTCGCCATTGTCGAGCACCAGCCTTGCCCGCGGCGTGAACTTCACCACATGGCCATCGGCCTGCCTGATGCTCCAGGCGTGGGCGACGCCGTTGCGGGTGTAGCCGATCAGGTCATGGCCGGCGAGATCCTCGATCGTCCGTGGTCTGCCGTTTCTGTCGAGATAGGCGGGGGCGGCGCATATGGCCGAACGCTGGGTATAGAGCCGGCGTGCGGCGAGCGACAGGCTGTCGTCGAGGTCGCCCATGCGGATCGCAAGGTCGATGCCTTCCTCGATGAGGTCGACGCGGCGGTCGTTGAAGGAAATCTCCATGGCCAGATCGGGAAATCGCCTGGAAATGTCGAACAGCACGGGAGCCACGCAGCGGTGGCCGAAGGCCGAGGGCAGGTCGACCCGAAGCCGGCCCGAGGGCACCTGCCGGCGCGAGGCAAGCAGCGCCTGGGCGGCTTCGATCTCGGACAGCGCCCTGACGCAGGCTTCATAATAGGACAGGCCTTCGCTTGTCGGGCTGAGGCTGCGCGTGGTGCGGTTGAGCAAGCGAATGCCAAGCCGCTGTTCCAACTGCGCGACCGATTTGCCGACCGCCGATTTCGTCACGCGCAGCCGCTCTCCGGCGCCGGTGAAGCTTCCTGCCTCGATCGTTTGAACGAAGGCCACGATGCCTTGCAGATCCGCGGATTCCATCGACCTATTCCAATTGTAGAAATCTGATCACCAACTCGTTTCCAATCATGGATCATAGAAGCACTTTTTTCCACAGTGAAACAGCGTAAATATCGCCATGCAATCGGGAGCAGACGCAATGAGCAGCGACATCAACAGATCCTGGCGGATGACCGGCTTCGGCCTGCCCAGGCTGGCATTGGCCGAAGGGAGGATTCCCGAGCCCGGGCCGCATGACCTGCTGGTGCGGATCAAGGCCATATCGCTGAACTACAAGGACAGGATGATCGTCGATGGCGTGCTGATCCCCGACCTTGGCTTTCCGTTCGTCCCGACATCGGATGCGGTTGGCGAAGTGGTGGCGGTCGGCGGCGATGTCAGCCGTTTCCGGACCGGCCAGCGCGTGCTGGGGCACGTGATTGCCGACTGGCCGGATGGCGATGCGCCGCCGGTGCTGCACAAGCACACGCTGGGATCGTCGCTGCCCGGCACGTTGAGCGACTACCTGCTCCTGCATGAGGATGCCGCTGTGCTGGCGCCGCCATCGCTCAGCGATGCGGAGGCTTCGACGCTGCCGATCGCGGCGCTGACGGCCTGGTTCGCCATGGCAGAGGCGACAAGACCTGTGCCTGGCCAGACCATTCTCATCCAGGGCACGGGCGGCGTCTCCCTGTTTGCGCTGCAATTTGCCCACGCCTTCGGCTTGCGCGCCATCGTCACGTCAAGCAGCGACGGCAAGCTCAAGCGGGCAAAGAGGCTCGGCGCATGGGAAGTGATCAACTATCGCACCAGGCCGGCATGGGACGAGGCGGCGCGCGAGCTGACAGGTGGCGCCGGCGTCAACCATATCCTCGAAATGGTCGGCGGCGACAATGCGCGGCGCTCGCTCGACGCGCTGGCCGCCGACGGCCGACTGTCGATCATCGGCCTCCTGGGCAGCATGGAGCTCAGCCTTCCGATCGTGCCCCTCCTGCGCAACCGGATTGTCGTGCAAGGCATTTCGATCGGCCACCGCCGCGCCTTCGAACGGATGAACCAGGCGATCGAGGCGCTGGCGATCAAGCCGGTCATCGACAAGATCTTTGCGTTCGACGAGGTGCCGCGGGCCTTCGAGCATCTCGAGAAGGGGCCGTTCGGCAAGATAGTCATCACCACGGCCTGATCTCCGGTCACGGCAATTACCTCAGCACGCCGACGATTGCCTTGCCGTCGGTGAAATAGGGGTCGCCGCCGCCATTGCGGCCGGTCCGGGTGGGGCCGATGCCTGCAACGTCGCTGGTTGAAAGCAACAGGCCGGCGGCATTGAGATCGCCGATCATAAAGTCGCGTTCGGCATCGAGGTCGGGACCGATATGGTGGGTGATGGCGCCTGTGTCGTGGCTCAAGCCGACCCCGCGATCGAAGCTGGCGGCGCCCAGCCAGAGTGGCCTTCCGTCGTCGCCGACCGTATCCGTCCGCCAGAAGCGGACATGGTGGCGCCGGTCGGCACTGTCGCCGACCGGCTTTTCGAAAGCGAGTTGCTGGGCGCGGCCCTCGAACAGCAGGCGGCTCATCGGCGCGTCGGGATAGGGCCGGGAAACAGGACGCTTTCGCCGATGTCGATGGCGGTCCTCAAGGTGATGGCGTCGGCGGTGTCCCAGCCGGCGACGGCAAAAGCGTGCACCAGCTCCTTCTCCGTGCCGACCAGGCCGACATTGATGGGGTCGCCGGGAATGCCTTGCGGCGTGTGGGTGACCATCTCGAAGCGCTGGTTGCGAAAGCCGCGATCGCGGAATGTCCAGAATTCCGGCGCGGCGACATAGGCGAGCGCCACATACCCGGCCAATAAGGCCGGTATCCAGATCGCAATGCGTCGCCGAAGACTTCGCTGCCTCATGTGCCGTCGTCCGCCCCTTCCGGGCGTCACTCTATGCGGAGTCGCCTACCGCTGGCAGGGGGCATGCCATTACCGGCAGGCGCGATAGCCGTTCTTGCGGTTCTTGATGTCGAAGTGGAAATGGTTGCGGTGATCGTAATTGTAGCCGGGGCCGAGCACGGTGGTGAAATACTGGCAGCCGTCGGCGCGCACATTGTTGAGGAAGCCCCGGGTGCGGAAGGCGAACAGGCCAGGCTTGCGCACGTCGATGTCGTCGCCGTTGTTGAGTTCGATGCTCATGACGTCGAGTGCGTTGCCCTTGCCGTGCTCCGACAGCACGCCTTCACCGGCAATGTTGCGGCAGGAATAGCTGGAGCCCTGGTGGATGGTCCTGACGCCGGAGAAGTAGCGCCAGCGGGCGGAGGGAACGAGTTCGTTCTTCGTCCAGGCGGCGAAGGTGGCGGCCATGTCGCAGGTCAGCGTCGCCGCGGGTTTCATCTGGATGCCGCCGATGGCCGAGACCTTGACCGGATAGTCGATGCCGCACTGGCCCTCGTGGATCGGCGCCACATCGGTGTAGGCGACATCGAGGCGCTTCAGCTGCTGGCGGCAATCGGTTTCGCTGGCTGGAATCTGCTCGACCGGCGACATCGGCTCATCCATGCGTGGATAGGCGGCCTGCGTCATATAGGGATTGGACGGAACAAGCTTCTGCATGCCCGTATATTGCGGCACGGCCGCGGTCTGCGAGCCGACATCGACGGCAGGCTGCAACGACAGCACGCTGCCGGTGTTGCAGGCCGAAACCGCGGCCAGTGCAAGGCTGGCGGCCAGCAACGCAGCAGGTTTCAATCGGCGTGCGGCGGCGAGGAAAACGGCGCGAAATGTGCCGGCCATTGGCGGAAATCCCAATTCTGGATATCCGGCATTTTAACGATCAAGGGTAAAGGAAAACTCAGCGCCCACGTTCATGCCTGCGGCTGAATTGCGGCGGAGGTTCCGCTCACTGGCAAAACGTACCGCCATTCCGGCGCGGCTCCAGATCGAAATGAAAATGCAGCGCGTGGTCGGCGTCGGCGCCGGGGCCGAGTACGGTCTTGAACGGGCCGCAGGCGGCCTTGCGCACCGCGTCGAGGAATTTGCCGTCCTTCTCGGGCGGTGCCGGGCCAACCTCGATCGTCTTGCCGTCGGATAGCGTAAAGCTGGCTATGTCGAGGGCGTTGCCGAAAGCATGTTCCGACAGTTTGCGCGTGCCGTTACGCGGCCGGCAGATGAACGCCGACGCCTGGCCGATCGATTTCAGGTCGGCGCCGAATTCGGCTTTCGCCGCCGGTTGGATGACGTCGGCGGCAAAACGCGCCACCGCCTCGGCCATCGGGCAGTTGAGCTCGGTGGCGGGGGCAATCGCGACCGACTTGCCGAGCGTCTTCAGCACGATCGGGTAAGGGATCGAGCAGCCGATTTCGGGGTTGCTTTCGGCTTTGTGCTCCTCGAACTCGACGCCGAGCGTCTTCAGGCGCTCGCGGCAGGCGACTTCCTCCGCCGGCATCTTGTCGGCGGGAAGATCGGCCGAGCGTGGATCGGGCAACATCTTCTCCTCGTCGGCCGCATCGGCCGGTTTTGGCGTCGGCTGAGGGGCGACGGCCGGCGGCTGAGGCTCGGGCGTCGTGGTGCCCGGCTTTGGCGTCGGTGTCGGCACCACGGCTGGCGGCTCCGGCTCGCTTTCCGTTTCGGCTGGTGGTTCGGGCGGTGTCTGGCTTTTCCGATGGGCCTCTTCGTCCTTGAGCAGACCGGGGTCCTTGAGCAGACCTGGGTCCTTGAGCAGATCGGGGTCCTTGAGCAGATCGGGGTTCTTGAGCAGATCGGGCGCTTCGCCGTTCTTCGGGCCTCCAGCGTTCCGGTCTTGCGTCTTTGGAGCGTCGACCTTTGGAGTGTCCGCAGGACGTGGCTCGGGCACCGGAACATCGGCGGATGACTGGGCATCCTGCGTTTTCCGCGGTGCTGGATTTGGCGCCGGATGCTGCCTGGCCCGCGCTCTCGACTGCCGCTTGCCTCGCGGGTTCAGCGGCTGATCGGCCCGCTGTGTCAGCGGCTGCTCCACGCGCGGGCTTAGCGGCCTGTGATGTTTGTGACGATGTTTGGCCTCGGCCGGCATGACCAGCAGAGCCGTGACGGCCATCGCCGATGCAATCATCCTGGATCTACGGGAAGAGCTCAGCTTTGCCATCACCCACGAAACGGCGCCGGTCGGCTGAAGTTGCCTGGACAGGCGCTTCGACCCGATCACAATCGGTTACCTCCGCGTTACGCGCCGATCGCTTCCAGTCCCTCTTCCAGCAAGTCGGCGAGCAGCGGCATGCCGAGCAGGTATTTCGCCGTGCGCTTGTTGGCCCGCTCTCGCGCCGCCGCCACGGCGTCGGCCCATTCCGAGGCATCGTAGTCGCCGCGGCCGACCCAGGCCAGCGCGATCAGCTCGGCGGCCTCGTCGATATTGAGGTCGTTGATCAGCTCGCGCAGCTCTTCCTCGGTGAGGTTTTCCGAGCTTTCCTCGGCAAGGCCGTCATGGTGGTGGTTGTCATGCCTGTCGCCGTCGAACTCGACCTCGTGTTCGGCGCCGCCGGCATAGTCCTCGTTGACGGCCGCGCTCAGCGCCTTGGCCTTGAGAATGAACAGCCGCACGGTGTCGGGGCCGATCGTGAGATCCCAGTCTTTGTCAAGCCGCCGCTGCACGGGCCCTCTCCGTGGGTCAGTCTCATTCGAGGGCGATGATACCGGATTTGCGGCATCCGTCACCTCATGTTCTCCAGACGGGCTTTTTTCGGGATGAAACGCGGGCCGCTCGGCGTTAGTGTTGCATTGTCACACCCTCAGGAGGTTTTCCATGCATAAAAGAATGCTGATCCAGGCAGCCGCCGCGCTTGTCGCGGTGCAGTTTTTTGCCGTTCCGGTGTTTGCGGCCGGCAGCGGTGGCGGTAACGACCAGACCGTTACCCAATGCAAAAAGGGTGAAGTCTGGGACAAGAAGAAGCAGAAATGCGTGCCGCCCAAGGAAGGCATGCTGGACGACGACAGCATCTATGACGCTGGCCATGCGCTGGCGATGGCCGGCCGCTATGACGAGGCGATCTCGGTCCTCGTTCTTGCCGCCAACAAGCAGGATCCGCGCATCCTCAACTATCTCGGCTACTCGCACCGCCATTCCGGCCGCGTCACTGTCGGCCTCGGCTATTACGAGGAAGCGCTGCGGATCGACCCGAATTACACGCTGGTGCGCGAATATCTCGGCGAGGCGCATCTGCAGATCGGCGACCTGGCCGGCGCCCAGCAGCAGCTGACGGAGATCGAAAAGCGCACCGGCAAGGGTTCGCGCGAATACGGCATGCTGGCCGAGCAGATCGAGCATTTCATGAGAAGCTGATCGGGTTTCATGGTCTCGAAACGGCCGCGAGCAATCGCGGCCGTTTTTTGTTCGGTCCATCCCACAGCCACCTTCGCTGACAAAAGAAGGATGATTTTTGCAAAACCGATTTTTGAGCGTGAAAAGCCCGCAAAGATTGCTATATTCAAGGAAATTGCGGTGAAACGGTTCCGTTAGCCCGAGGCTGCCGGACCGTTTTCTTTTTATACCCAACGACAAGGCTTCCCCCGAAACGCGGGGGCGGCGGCAGGAAAGGTCAGGCACTATGAACAAGGTCCCGATGACAGGCGAGGGGTTCGCGTCATTGAAGGAAGAACTGCGCTGGCGCCAGCAGGAAGAGCGGCCGCGCATCATCGAGGCGATCTCCGAGGCGCGCTCGCATGGCGACCTGTCCGAAAATGCCGAATATCATGCCGCGAAAGAGGCGCAGAGCCTCAATGAGGGCCGCGTCAACGAGCTCGAGGATTATATCGCGCGCGCCGAGGTGATCGACGTCACCAAGCTCAGCGGAGACAAGGTCAAGTTCGGCGCCACCGTCGTGCTGGTCGACGAGGACACCGAGGAGAAGAAGACCTACCAGATCGTCGGCGACCAGGAAGCCGACGTGAAATCGGGCCGCATCTCGATCTCCTCGCCCATCGCCCGTGCGCTCATCGGCAAGGAAGTCGGCGACGCCATCGAGGTCAATGCGCCTGGTGGCGCACGCGGGTACGAGATCGTCCAGGTGCAGTTTATTTAGGACCCTTGATAATTCTACTCTGGCCGCCAACTAGCCCGGGTTTCTGCGCTTCCGGTGCTCAACGTACTTTAAAGTAGGCTCCGCTCCGGTTCTCGAAGAACCACGTTATTTGACTCGCCAGAGCGAATTCTGAAAGGTCCTAAGCCGGCGCTTGTAATTTCAGTGCCAACAGTTTCTCCGCCTCAGCCACAACCTCGGTCGGCGTCACGCCCCCGCCGGCGGGCGCCAGCAAAGTCGACGCATAAGGCCCACGCGGCCCGGTCAAGCCCGGCTCCGTCGCCAAAAACACCGCGACCGTCGGCAGGCCGAAAGCGCTGGCGAGATGGGTCAATCCCGTATCGGCGCCGATGACCAGTGTCGAGCGCCCGAGGATGGCCGCGATGTCGGCCAGCGGCGATTTGGGCACCACGACCGTGGATGGCACGGCCTTGGTGATCGCTTCGGCCACCGTCTTCTCACGCTCGTTCGACCAGGTGGTGACCGGCGTCATGCCGCGCTCGACCAGCAGGCTGGCGGTTCCGATCCAGTCTTCGACCGGCCATTTCTTGTCCTCGCGGCTGGTGCCGTGCAGCAGGAAGGCGGTTTTGCCGTTGATGCCGGCCAGACTGCCGGAGGGTGGCACAATGCCGGAGTTGAGGGTCGACAAATCGGGCTGATAGCCAAGCGCCAACCCGAACAGCCGCCGTGTCCGCTCGATGGCGTGCAGGTCGCGCGGCACGGCGTGGGTGATGTCGTAGAACAGCGTCGCCGAGGGTTCGCGCGCACTCGACCGGTTGAAGCCGGCAATCGGCGCACGTGCCTGGCGCGCCACCAGGGCAGACTTCAGCAGGCCTTGCGCATCGATGACGAGGTCATACCGGCAGGCGCGCAAAGCACGGCGCAAGGCCGCCGCCTCGCGCCAGGTGTTCGTGTCGAAAAGGGTCTTTCGCCAGCGCCTTATCGCCACCGTGTGGATGGTGCCGATCGCCGGATGCAGGGCGATGATGCCGGCGAAGGCCTCCTCCACGCACCAGTCGAAAGCGATATCGGGCCGTGCGCGGCTGGCATCCTCGAGTGCCGGAAAGGTGTGGATGACATCGCCCATCGACGATGTCTTGACGATCAGCACCTTCATGCCGCGGCCGGAAGTTCCAGCAGCCGGTCGGCCGCCGCGGCGACCTGCCGGACTTCCAATGTCTTCAGGCAGTTGAGGTGACCGAGCGGACAGATTTTCCGGTGGCAGGGCGAGCAGGACAGGCCGAGCCAGACCAGTTCGCGTCGCTCCGCCAGCGGCGGCGTATTTTCAGGCGAGGTCGAGCCATACACGGCAACGATCGGCGTGCCGACGGCGGCCGCGACATGCATCAGCCCGCTATCATTGGAGATCGCGAGCCTTGCCGCCGCGATCAGGTCGATGGCGTCCTCCAGCCGCGTCTGGCCGGCGAGGTCGACGACACCGGGAGCAAGGGCGGCGATCTCCGCCGTCACGTCGCGATCGTTCTTCGAACCGAACAGGGCGACCTTCAAGCCTTTGCCCATGAATTCGCGGGCAAGGCCGGCATAGCTTTCACTTGGCCAGCGCTTGGCCGGACCGAACTCGGCGCCGGGCATCAGGGCCACGAATTCCCGCGACGCCAGACCGAACCGGTCGAGCAGGGCGGCCTGGTTTTTTGGATCCACGGTCAGCCGGGGCGCGCGGAAACTGCCGCCCTGGGCGAGCCCGAAATAGGCCTGAGCAGTGCGCCGTTTCACGGCGTCGGGCAATGGCACGATGTCGGTCAGCAGGCCGTAGCGCATTTCCCGAAGGTGGCCGAAACGACGCGGAATGCGGGCAAAGAACGGGATCAGCGCCGACTTCCAGCTGCCCGGCAGGACATAGGCCATGTCGTAGCGGCCGCGCAGCAGGCGGCCGAAGCGGCGGCGATGGGTGAATTCGAGCGCGCCGGGCTGCAGCGGAAAGTCGATCTGCTGGCGGATTTCGGGCATGCGCTTGACCAGTGGTGCGGCCCAGGCGGGCGCCAGCACATCGATCGCGGCGTCGGGATGGCGTTCCTTCAGCGCCGAGAACAGGCACTGCGCCATCACCATATCGCCCACCCAGCGTGGGCCGATCACGAGGATCGTTGGGCTTTTAGCCATTCGACATAGTCTCTGACGCCGGTTTCTACTGTGCGGAATTGCCCGTTATAGCCGGCTGCGCGCAAGCGGGACATATCAGCCTGGGTAAAACTCTGGTAGCTGCCCTTGAGATGGTCGGGGAAGGGGATGAACTCGATCTCGCCCTGGCCCAGCGTGTCGATGACCGTTTCGGCGATGGCGCGGAACGGCTGGGCGTGCCCGGTGCCGCAGTTGAAGATGCCGCTCGCGCCGCGCTTCCACAGCCACAGATTGACGTCGGCGACGTCGCCGACATGGATGAAGTCGCGGCTCTGTTCGCCTGGCCCGAAGCCGTCATGGGCACCGAACAGCTTCGGATTTTCACCGCGCTCGACCTGGTTGAACAGATGGAAGGCGACCGAGGCCATGGCCCCTTTGTGCGCTTCGCGCGGGCCATAGACATTGAAGTAGCGCAGCCCCGCGACCTGCGAATGATCGCTGTCGAACACCGTGCGCCTGACATAGTCGTCGAAGAGTTTCTTGGAATAGGCATAGACGTTGAGCGGCCGCTCCAGCGCAGCCTCCTCGCGAAATTCGGCTCCGCCGCCATAGACTGAAGCGGAGGAGGCGTAGAGGAAAGGCACGCGCAGCGCCTGGCAGCCATGCAGCAGCCGTTTCGAATAGGCGTAATTCACCTCCATCATGAACTTGCCGTTCCACTCGGTGGTGGTCGAACAGGCGCCCTGATGGAACACTGCCTCGATGCGGCCGAGCGAGCCGGCCTCCATGCGGGCCAGGAAATCGTCCTTGTCGAGATAGTCGGCTATCGTCAAATCGGCCAAGTTGGCGATCTTGTGGCCGTCGGTAAGGTCGTCGACGACCAGGATGTCGTCATGGCCTTCCGCATTGAGCGCGGCGACGATGTTGGAGCCGATCATGCCGGCGCCGCCCGTGACGATGATCATGAAAGCCTCTGGTTGCGTGCGATTCCGGTCCTTATAAGGGAGGTCAGCCGGGCTGTCGACAAAGCAGGTGGTTGCGCCACAGTGGCGCCGCAAAGCTTCCACTCAGTTGGCGCCTGCTGGGGCTGACCCACGACAAGGGGACAAGAAATGCCGTCGACCGAACTGCTGATCGCGTTCTTCGCCACCACGGCGATCTTCGCCTACATTCCGGGTCCCGCCATGCTCTACGCCGCCGCGCAAACGATGGCGCGCGGGCGCTGGTCGGGGCTGACGGCGGCACTCGGCATCCATCTCGGCGGCTATGTGCATGTCTTTGCCGCCGCCGCCGGCTTGTCCGTGCTGTTCCACGCTGTGCCGCCGCTCTACATGGCGGTCAAGCTGGTCGGCGCGCTTTACCTCATCTGGCTCGGCATTTCGCTGTTTCGCAAGCGCGTGGAGGGCGACGTGGCGCTGCCGGCGATCGAGCGCAAATCGGCCCGCCGGGCGTTTTTCGAGAGCATCACCGTCGAGGTGCTCAATCCCAAGACCGCGATCTTCTTCATGGCGTTCCTGCCGCAGTTCATCGATGCCTCGGCGACCTTGCCGGTCTGGCTGCAATTCGTCGTGCTGGGCACGATCGTCAACCTGATGTTCTCCTCGGCCGACATCGTCTGCGTATTCCTGGCCGGCCTCGTGATCGGAAGGCTGCGGCGTTCGAGCGGGGCGCAGCGCCTGATGCAGCGGGCCGGCGGCGCGGTACTGGTCGGCCTCGGCGTCCACGTCGCCCTGCAGAAAACCTGACCTGTCCGGGTTTGCCTCTGCCCCTGGCGTTGCGCTGTGCCGAATTGCGGTATATCGGCAGGCATGACCGGCCGGCCTCGCAAATCTGGTGTTTCGACCTATCTGAGATCGGCGTTTTCCGCGCGTGGCAGATGACATGATCAAGCACAATCCGCCTTCACCCGAGCCCCTGCACCGCGCCATCGCGCGCTTCGGCGACGTCGCCGTGCTGGTGGCCGGCGACCTCATCCTCGACCGCTTCGTCAATGGCGTCATCGAACGGATCTCGCCGGAAGCGCCGATCCCGGTGCTGCATGGGCGGGGCGAAAGCTCGGCGATGGGTGGCGCCGGCAATGTCGTGGCCAACATCGTCTCGCTCGGCGCACGCGCCGTTCCGGTCTCGGTGATCGGCACTGATCCCGCCGGCGACAGCCTGGCGCGGATGCTGGGCGAGCTTGGCGCCGATACGGCGGGGCTTGTGCAGCAGCGCGGCCGCATGACCTCGTCGAAGAGCCGCTTCAGCGCGCTCAACCAGCAGGTGCTGCGTTTCGACGAGGAAGAGATCAAGCCGCTCGGCGAGGCCGAACGGGCGGAGCTGGTCCGCCGTTTCCGCGACGCGTTGAAACAGGCGGACATTGTCATCCTGTCCGATTACGGCAAGGGCATATTGCTGGACGGCGTCGCCGCCGAACTGATTGCCATCTGCCGAGAGGCGGGCAAGCCGGTGCTGGTCGATCCGAAGGGTCGCGACTATGCGCGCTATGCCGGGGCGACCGCCGTCACGCCCAACCGCAAGGAGCTTGGCGAGGCCGTCGGCCATGCGGTGTTCGCCGATGACGAGATCGTCGCGGCGGCAGGCGAGCTGATTTCGGCGCACGGCTTCGACTTCGTCGTCGCCACCCGCAGCGAAAAGGGCATGAGCGTGGTCGGCCCCGACGAGGCACGCCACATCGCCACCCAGGCGCGCGAGGTGTTCGACGTCTCGGGCGCCGGCGATACGGTGATCGCGACCTTCGCGCTGGCGCTTGCCGCCGGTGCCAATCCTGTCGCCGCGGCCTCGATCGCCAACGCCGCCGGCGGCGTCGTGGTCGGCAAGCGCGGCACCGCGCGGCTGAGTGTCGAGGAACTCACCG
>NZ_JAPYKP010000155.1:0-14750 GCF_037179725.1 Mesorhizobium sp. Cs1321R2N1
ACCCGCTCGCGAAGATCCATCGAATACCCTGCCATCCATGCTGGCCTCCTCCCAGCATGCATGTTGAATCAGAACGGCGATGATTTGGGAATCCCACGACTCTTATAAATTTCATCCCGCTCTAGGCACCCGCCTGGGGCTTGAGCACGCTCATGCACGGTGACTTGGTGAAGATGTTCCGGTGCGAGTGCAAGCAGGCGGGCAGGGACCAGCGCCCGGTGTTCTTCACCTGTATCCCGGATTATGGCCGAATAGATCGGGAGATTGGCAGAAAGGGCCGACTCTTCCCAGGGCCTTATTCTGTGCAACGCCAAGCAGCCAGGGAAAGCCTGGCCAAAATCGGCGCTGGCTGCCGAGAGTTGAGCAGATGAAGAGCACACCGCAAGGTAAAAATGAAAAAACCTCGGTGATTTTCAATGAGATATGGCGGAGGGAGTGGGATTCGAACCCACGGTGAACTTGCGCCCACGCCGGTTTTCAAGACCGGTGCCTTAAACCGCTCGGCCATCCCTCCAAGTACTTACAAACGCTGCGCTTTTTTGATTCTGCGTCCGGTCGAGAAATGCCGGCTGCTGCGCACTTTGCAACTATTTGCGTTTTCGATCGCTGCTTATAGCCGCCTGCAACGCGACGTCAACTTGCTCCGCTACGTCGGCCTGCATTCCCGCCATCACATGGGAATAAACGTCCAGCGTGATTTTGATGTTCGAATACCCCAGGCGCTCACAGCACGCGCCGCGAAACAGAGACCAACATTGGAACCAATCCACTGTGGTCTGTTGTCTCCGCAGCGTGGAGATGTCCTCTCAACTCCTAGCGAAAGTCCGCTGCCCGAGGCAACGGCTTTCTTGTTTTTGGAACCCGAGCCTCCCGTCCTTGTTTCTGGAGAGAACTAAAGGAGGCGGATATGGAACCGAAGTCATCACGCGACGTGCCCGGTCCAAAGCCCCGCAAGGACAAAGACAGGGACACCCGAGAGGCTGTCGTCAAAACGCCCGAGAAGACGAACAATTGGGATCATGATGCCGTGCATGGAGATGGCGATACAATCGACATGCGGCCTGAGCTGGGCGTGGAGTCGAAATAGCCGACCCCGCCGCCCATCGTTGACCTATGCTGGCCTCGAACAGGCCCGCTACCGTTCCTCACACCTTGAAACCTCTATGCCGCTTCTCACGTGTTAAGAGATAGCTTGGGTTTCCAACGCTCCGGCTATGTCCCTTGATTCATCCTGGGGACTTCCGGCGGGCTTTTTTGCATCTGGTGGCGGGAAGGCGGCCGGCGCAGCTCGGTGCAGACCAAAGCCCGGTCGTTGTGGGCCTATGGCTCGGGGAAGCGGGAGAACCGTTTCGCTCTATTTGCAACAACTGCAGTAACAGTTGATTCAACCATTGCTGGTATCTTCAGGCTAGTATGGTGGCGGCTCCGACAGTGCGGCGGGGGCTGTGTTGCCGGAGCCGCCTGCGCAGTCCGGATGGGACTGGACCGCGCTGTCTCAGAATAGGACAGCGCGGTCAACGATCCGTTAATTTTTGCGATCTCGCAGGCCAGGCGGGCATCAGCCGTTATCCCTCAGCTTCTCGACCGTGGCGACGATTGATACCGCCAGCGCTTCGGCCTTATCCAGAGGGCATGGTTGCTAGTTAGGATCGCCTGCCCTCGATCCTCCGTGGGATCCGCCGCCGGCGTTGTCAGAGTGGCCTCGCTCGAACAGGAACTGAGTATGGACCTGACCGGGAGGGCCGCCTTGAGGATGGCCGGGAGGGCCGGCGTGGGGGTGGTTCTTGTCCCCCCCTCCGTTGCCAGGACGTGATCCGCCTGATTTGGCAATCGCCTTGGAATTCAAGCTTGTGCCGAGCAGGAGAGTTACAGCCGGCGGCGTAACCGCAGCGAAACGCCCCGCCTTCTTAAGAAAGTCCCGGCGCGCTTGAGATTCCGATACAAGGCCCTGGTCGAGTTTCGAGCCGTTCGTGTTCTGGGTCGACATGTATAAAGCCTCCAATTCAACACTACCGTACCATTCGCAGCATCGGCCGCCAGCAAGCTAATGGGCTTAGATGGGTGTATGAAAGAAGTAGAATTCTTAGAAGAGGATTCCGCCCGCGCCGGTCCCGCCGGTGCCATGCATGAAGAAGGTTGGGTTTTTCTACTTTTTAGCCATAGCTAACGGAACAAAAACGTTCAAAATCTATTGAATTGGCAGTTGCGTAAGCGTTGCGTTGTTGAGTTCTGGATTGAGCCTACATTCGGTAAGCCGTCGTTGCCCGCCCTCGGGAGAAGCCTTCCGAGGGCGGCGCCTGAACAGCCCTTCCTGATGAGAACTACCAAATGCATACGCAGAAACGCGACGCTCCGCGCTCGCGGGCGCGATCACCGTTGTTCCTGGCCTTGGAGCGGCTTTCAGACGCCGGCAACTTGCCGACGAAGCGGAGATCAACCGCCTGATCGCTTCCTGCAGGCAGGCTCCGCAAAGACATACCTCCCTAGCCAACGACAGGACGGGCAGTGTCACAATCTTGCCCGGTTCCGGCCACAATCGGTTAATACCGTGATAAACAATTCCTGCGCACAAAGGATCGGGGTCCGAGGCGTCGTTGGCATTGTCGAGTGAGTGCTTGGCTCCTCTGATGGTCGGATACGACGTCTTTGGTTGAGACTTTAGGGGGACAATCAAGAATGCAGGCTGTGACGCACCCGCGTCTTCGTCGCGTTGCCACGGTTGCGTTGCTTGCAGCGTCTGCTGCATTGCTTGCCGCTTGCGCGTCGCAGCCTGAGCCGAAAGGCATGGTCTACAAGAAGACCCGCTACAAGGAATATTTCGCCGAGACCGAATATGGCGTGAAGGCCAGTCCGCGCGCTGCCTTCATGCGGCGCGGCGGCGGCCGCGACCAGCTTGGCAAGCCGTATCAGGTGCGCGGCAAGTGGTATTATCCCAAAGAAGACAAGAAGTACGCCAAGGTGGGTCTGGCCTCGTGGTATGGCGACGCCTTCCATGGCCGGCTGACCGCCAACGGCGAAGTCTACGACACGGCGCATCTGACGGCGGCGCATCCGACCATGCCGCTGCCCAGCTATGCCCGCGTCACCAACCTCGAAACCGGCAGTTCGGTGATCGTGCGCGTCAATGACCGCGGCCCATACCATGAGGGCCGCATCATCGACGTCTCTGAGCGAGCCGCGCAGATGCTGGACTACGACAAGGTCGGCACCGCGAAGGTGAAGGTCGAATATGTCGGCCGCGCACCGCTCGACGGCAATGACGACCAGTACCTGATGGCCTCTTACCATCCAGGCAACCGCATACCGGATCCGTCGGATGGCCTGCCGACCGGCGTCATGGTAGCCATGAACGGACCTTCGCCGAGCCTCCCGGTCGGCGCGGCCGCTGTGCCGTTTCCAGGTCAGCTGACCGATGCCGCAACCCCGGTGCAGGGGCAGATGTCCGCGCAGTCGGCGGCCTTCGGCGATCTGGCGCTGCCCGATTTCGGACCGATCGTGCCGGAACGGCCGGAGATCAGCCTGCCGCCGCAATCGCCGTTCGCCATGGCCTCGCTGTCCTATGCGAATGAACGCGTCCATCACGCAGATGTTTTTGCCGCTCTGGATGACAGCGGCATGTCGCCCACCGATATCCTGCGGTCGTGGAAAAAGAACGGCCGCCAAGCGGCGCCGTCCAGCCCAGATTATGTCGCCGCCGGCACGTTCGACGATGCTACCGAAGCCAAACGTGTGGCCTCGGCACTAAAGCCCTTCGGCAGAATAGAAATCCAGCGCTCCGATCTCGACGACAATGACTGGTATGCGGTCAACCTCTATCCGGACGGCCATGGCGACCTGGACGAGTTGCTGAAGGCGGCATGGTCCCACGGTGCGCCCGATGCGCTGGTCGTGCGCGACTGATCCAACAGCCGGCTTTCCGCCCGGCTGTTGATCCCTCAGCGAAAAAGCCCGATAGTTTCGGCACGCCGGAGGGGCCGGCCAACGGGTCGAATTTCATGCAGTTTCGCTTGCTACAGCCTTTTGCCGGGTTCTTTCTCCTCGGCCTCCTGCTCACGCTTTCGCCGGCCCAAGCGCAGCTTTTCGAGACCAAGGCCGCACAGGCTTTCATGATCGATGCCGACACCGGCACGGTGCTGTTTTCGAAAGATGCCGACAAACCCATTCCGCCGGCCTCGATGGCCAAGCTGATGACGATGGAGGTGGTTTTCAACGCCCTCAAGTCCGGGCGCCTCAAACTCGACGATACGTTCGTGGTCAGCGAGAACGCCTGGCGCAAAGGCGGCGCGCCGTCGGGAACCTCGACGATGTTCGCCAAGCTCAAATCGGCGATCCGGATCGAGGACCTGATCCAGGGAGTGACCGTGCAGGCCGCGAATGACGGCTGCATCGTTATCGCCGAAGGCATGGCCGGATCCGAGGACAATTTTGCCGCAGAGATGACCGAACGCGCGCGCCAGATCGGCCTCAAGACATCGACTTTCGTCAATTCGACCGGCCTGCCGGCCGATGGCCAGCAGACAAGCGTGCGCGAGCTGGCGCAGCTCGCCCTGCATCTGTGGCGCGAATACCCGGATTTCTATCGCTACTATGGCCTGAAGGATTTCACCTGGAACAAGATCTCGCAGAGGAACCGCAACCCGTTGCTGGCGATGGACATCGGCGCCGACGGCCTGGCTGTAGGCGCGAGTGAGGCGTCCGGCTTCGGCATCGTCGCTTCGGTCAGCCACGGCGGCACGCGGGTGATCGCGGCAATGAGCGGGTTGGCCAGTGACAAGGAGCGTGCCGAAGAAGCGCGCAAACTGCTCGATTGGGGCGTTCGTTCGTTCGCGAGGACCGAGATATTCGCCAAGGACGAGGTGGTCGGGGAGGCCCAGGTCTTTGGCGGTGCGAAATCCGGCGTGACGCTGAAGGCAAAAGGTCCGATCGACATTTTCCTGCCGATCAGCAACCGCGACAAGCTGACGGCCAGGATCATCTACTTCGGCCCGGTCGCCGCACCGGTGGAGGAGGGCCAACCGGTGGGCGCACTGCGGGTCTGGATCGGCGACACGCTGAGCCAGGAGACACCGTTGTTCGCGGCCGAGTCGATCGGCGTCGGCACGTTGTCGCAACGCGCGCTCGATGCCGTCGAGGAACTGGCGGTCGGCTGGCTTCGATAGTGCCGACGGCATGGACGTTTTCCCTGTCGCGGACTATCTAAAGCGCAACAACCCACTCAAACAGGAATAAAGGCCCCTCGGTTGGCGCGCGGATTTTTCATCACCTTCGAAGGCGGCGAAGGCGCAGGCAAGTCGACACAGATCGAGCGGCTGGCCACAAAGATGCGCGCCAAGAAGTATGATGTCCTGCGCACGCGTGAACCGGGCGGCTCGCCGGGCGCCGAAGCGGTCCGGCATGTGCTGCTTTCGGGTGCCGCCGAACCGTTTGGGCCGAAGATGGAAGCGCTGCTCTTCGCTGCCGCGCGTTCCGACCATGTCGAGCAGGTCATTCGGCCGGCGGTCGAGCGCGGCTCCATCGTGCTTTGTGACCGCTTCCTGGATTCCTCGCGTGTCTATCAGGGCGTTACAGGCGGGATCGACCCGGCATTCATGGCCATGCTGGAACAGGTCGCCATCAACGGCATGATGCCCGACATGACGCTCATCTTCGATATCGACCCGGCCGAGGGCTTGAAGCGCGCGACAGTGCGGCGTGGCAGCGATGCCGTCGCCGACCGCTTCGAAAAGGAGACGCTGGCTATCCACCAGGCCCGCCGCGAAGCGTTCCTGGCGATCGCGGCGGCAGAGCCGGAACGCTGCATCGTCGTCGATGCCTCCGCCGATCCGGACACGGTGGAGGATGTCGTCACGGCGACCGTGTTCGCGGCACTGGAGGCAAGGGCGCCCGAGCGCAACAGGCAGGTCGCACCGGTATGATCTTCGAACGCATCGCGCCGGAACAGCATGACACGCTGGACGGTGTGCCGGAACCTTCCGAAACGCCACGTCTGGTCGGGCACGGGCAGGCCGCCACCATGCTTGCCGCCGCCTATCGCGCGGGAAAGCTGCCGCACGCGCTGATCTTCGCTGGACCGGTCGGGATCGGCAAGGCGACGCTCGCCTTCCATCTTGCCCACCACCTTTTAAAGCATCCAGCCTTCGAGCAGGCGCCCGGCAACCTTGCGGTTCCCGATCCGGCCTCGCCGCTGTTTCGCCAGATCGCCACCGGTGCGCATCCGGGGGTGCTGCATCTGACCCGTCCCTTGAACGACAAGACCAAGAGCTTCAAAACCGTCGTCACCGTCGACGAAATCCGCAAGGTTAGCCGCTTCCTGTCGCTGACTTCGCATGACGGCAGCTACCGGGTGGTGATCGTCGACCCGGCCGACGACATGAATGCCAATGCGGCCAATGCCCTGCTGAAGAATCTCGAGGAGCCACCGGCACGGACCCTGTTCATTCTCATCGTCCATGCGCCGGGCAGTCTGCTGCCGACGATCCGTTCGCGCTGCCAGGTGGTGCGGCTGACACCGCTCGACGCCAACGAACTGATGGCGGTGCTGGAGACAGCGGAGCCGCCACCACCGGACGATCCGGTCGCGAGGGCCGCACTGGTCGAGCGGGCAGGGGGGAGCGCCCGCGGCGCAATCCTGTTGACGCAGTATGGCGGGCTGGAGATCGCGCAGACGCTCGATGGCCTGGTGGCGACGGGAAAGAGCGATATTGCCGGTGCCTACCGCCTGGCCGAGGCCCTCGCGGGCAAAGACCAGGCGATCCAGTTCGACATCTTCAACCGCCGGGCGCTGGACCTTCTGTCGGACGCGGCAAGCCAGGCGGCGAGGGCTGGCGATCTCAAGCGGGCCAAAACACTCTCCGATACTTGGCACGAGGCCTTGGACGCTATATCTGAAACGGACACCTACAATCTCGACAAGAAGCAGCACGCCCTGACCATGATCGACCGCCTGAATTCTGCAATGCGAATGTGACGGCCTTTTTGGTGCATGCCGTTGGCCCCCCAAACAGGAGCCACTTTTGGGCGGCGTGCACTGGTCTCGGGATGGCAATCGCCATTCCGATGCGATATCCACCGCCACGGCTTCCATTCAGACATTCATGACGGTTCATTCATGTCACGCGACACATTCTACATCACAACCGCGATTTCCTATCCGAACGGCAAGCCACATATCGGCCATGCCTATGAGCTGATCGCCACCGACGCGCTTGCCCGCTTCCAGCGGCTCGACGGCAAGCAGGTCTTCTTCCTCACCGGCACCGACGAGCACGGCATCAAGATGCTGCAGACGGCAAAGAAGGAAGGCATTTCCGCGCGCGACCTGGCCGACCGCAACTCGGCCGAGTTCAAGCGCATGGCGACCGCGCTCAACGCCTCGAACGACGATTTCATCCGCACCACCGAGGAGCGGCATTCCGCGGCTTCGCAGGCGATCTGGAAGGCGATGGCCGCCAATGGTGACGTCTACAAGGGCGGCTACGCCGGCTGGTATTCGGTGCGCGACGAAGCCTACTACGGCGAGGAAGAGACCGAGGTCCGTCCCGACAATATTCGCTACGGGCCACAGGGAACGCCGGTCGAATGGGTCGAGGAAGAGAGCTATTTCTTTCGGTTGTCGGCCTATCAGGACAAGCTCGTCGCGCTTTATGAAAACCAACCCGACTTCATCGGTCCGGCCGAGCGCCGCAACGAGGTGATGAGCTTCGTCAAGTCGGGACTGAAGGACCTGTCGATCTCGCGCACCACATTCGACTGGGGCGTGCCGGTACCTGGCGATGAAAAGCACGTCATGTATGTCTGGGTCGACGCGCTGACCAACTACATTACCGGCGTCGGATATCCCGATGAAAAGGCTGACAATTGGCGGTTTTGGCCGGCTGATGCACACATCATCGGTAAGGACATTGTACGCTTCCACGCGGTTTATTGGCCCGCTTTCCTGATGTCGGCCGGCATCCCGCTGCCGAAGCGCGTCTTCGGCCACGGCTTCCTGTTCAACCGCGGCGAGAAGATGTCGAAATCGGTCGGCAACGTCATCGACCCGTTCACCATGATCGAGCATTACGGCCTCGACCAGGTGCGGTACTTCTTCCTGCGCGAGGTGCCGTTCGGGCAGGACGGCAGCTACAGCCATGAAGCGATCGTCAACCGTACCAATGCGGATCTGGCCAATGGTCTCGGCAATCTGGCACAGCGCTCGCTGTCGATGATCGCCAAGAATTGCGGCGGCGTGGTGCCAAAGCGCGGCGATCTGGCGGAATCCGACAAGGTGATCCTGGATCAGGCGGTCGACGCTCTCGCCACCGCGCGCAAGGCAATGGCCGAACAGGGCATCCATCTGGCACTGGCGGCGATCTTCGGCGTGGTCGCGGAAGCCGATCGGTATTTCGCCGGTCAGGAACCTTGGGCGCTCAAGAAAACCAATCCGGAGCGCATGGAAACGGTGCTGTGGACGACGGCCGAAGTGGTCCGGCGCGTGGCCGTTCTATGCCAGCCCTTCATCCCGGGCTCGGCCGGCAAGCTGCTCGACCTGCTGGCGGTGCCGGCGGACGATCGCGATTTCGTGCATGTCCACGCCGACCATGCGCTTGTGTCCGGCACGGCGCTGCCGGCACCGGAGGGCGTGTTTCCGCGCTATGTCGAACAGACGGACGCGAACGCCTGATGCTCGTCGACAGCCATTGTCATCTGGACTTTCCGGACTTCGCCGAGGAGCGGGCGGCCATAGTCGCCCGCGCCAAGGCGGCCGGTATCGGCCGCATGGTGACGATCTCCACGCGCGTGAAGCGGTTTCAGCAAGTCGTTGAGATCGCAGAGACTTTCGACGAAGTCTATTGCTCGGTCGGCACCCATCCGCACAATGCCGCCGAGGAGCTCGACGTCACCACCGCCGATCTTGTCCGCCTCTCCACCCACCCGAAGGTGGTGGCGATCGGTGAAGCGGGGCTCGATTTCTTCTACGACAAGGCACCACGCGATGCGCAGGCGCGGAGCTTTCGCGCCCATATCGCCGCCGCCCGCGAGACCGGGCTGCCTCTCGTCATTCATTCGCGCGATGCCGACGACGACATGGCCGCCATTCTCGAGGACGAGACAGGGAAGGGCGCCTTCCCGTTCATCCTGCATTGTTTTTCGTCGGGACGGCGGCTCGCCGAGGTTGGCGTATCATTAGGCGGCTATGTGTCGTTCTCGGGCATCCTGACCTTCAAGAATTCGATCGAATTGCGCGCCATCGCCGCCGATGTGCCGCATGACCGGCTGCTGGTCGAAACCGATGCTCCATATCTGGCGCCGGTGCCGTTTCGCGGCAAACGCAACGAGCCGGCCTATGTCGCGCAAACCGCCAAGGTGCTGGCCGAGACGATCGGCGTCACCGAGGCTGAAATCGCAGCGTTGACCACCGACAATTTCTTGCGGCTGTTTGGAAAAATGCCACGCCCGGACCAGCGGGCGCCCGAGGCATGAGCGACCGGCTGCGCCTCACCATTCTGGGCTGCGGATCGTCGCCAGGCACGCCGCGCATCACCGGCGACTGGGGCAATTGCGACCCCGTCAATCCCAGGAACCGGCGCATGCGCACGGCCGCGCTTGTCGAGCGCATCGCTGCCAATGGCGGCCGCACCACGGTCGTCATCGACACCGGTCCGGATTTCCGCGAGCAGATGCTGATGGCTTCAGTCAGGCGTATCCATGGTGTGCTCTACACGCACCCGCATGCCGACCACATCCACGGCATCGACGATTTGCGCGGCTATGTGCAGGAGCAGGGGCATCGCATCGACATCCATGCCGACGAGCCGACCATGCTACGGCTGCGCCAGGCGTTCGGCTATTGCTTCGAGACGCCGCCAGGCAGTTCCTATCCGCCGATCGTCGACGCCCACATCATCGATCATTCCAGGCCGGTTGTGATCGAAGGAGAGGGGGGTGCCCTCACCTTCGAGCCGCTGCCCCAGATCCATGGCGACATCATTTCGCTGGGTTTCCGTATCGGCGGGCTCGCCTACTGTCCCGATATCAGCGACTTTCCCAAGACCACCACAGAGCGGCTGAGAGGCCTCGACATGCTGGTCATCGATGCGCTGCAGTACAACACGCATCCAAGCCATCTTTCGCTTGGCCAGGCGCTGGACTGGATCAAGGCGCTTTCGCCTTGCAACGCCGTGCTGACGCACATGCACGTGCCGCTCGACTACACCGCCGTGATGACTGAGACGCCCGACAATGTCGAACCAGCCTACGATGGCATGGTAATCGAAATTCCTTACGAGTCAGAACGATAGAGACAGCGGCTCAGTCGGCTTTCAACCCGCCGTTCGAATGTTCGATCATGAGTTCGAGGTCGTGAGGTGCCGGCGTGGTGCTGTTCACGATGTTGCTCGTCAAAGGCCGAAACCGCAGCAATTCCCGGGCTGCGCCCAATGCGCTAGTTCCATAATCTATCTTATGCGACTTTTGTCACAGTGTGAGAAGCATCTCGAATCCATCTCGCAACCCTGCTTTACAGCCCTGCCTTCCGAAGCAGACCGGCCCAGAAGCTTCTGAGCAACCTCGCGGATGAGACAGGCGCACGCCGCTTCACGCCGCGGTATTCGATCCTGTCGCGACCGACCGTTTCGTCGTTCCAGGCCAACTCAAAGGCGATGCCTTTGAGCCCGAGGTCTCCGATCTGACGCACGATGGTTTCTTGCAGATAGATATCGGATCTTCGCACGCCATCGGCACGCTCCGGCAGCTTGAATATCTCGGCCCCGGCGATGGCCTCGGCCCGAAGGACGAGGTTTTCGATCGTCATGATGCCGCCATCGTTAAAGCGGACGATTCCTGAACGTTCTTCATCCAGCGCATCGACCACAGTGGTGACGTTGAAGAGCGATATCGGCTCGTCAGCACGAAGCGGCAGGAATTCGCCATACGGTTCGAGAATCGGCCGTAGCGACTCCAACGCCGTGCCCCTCAGAATGAGCACGTGCTCGCCAAGCCAAGGAAAATCCGAATACAGCCGGGGTGTTCCGTCGTCTTGCTCGCGCAGGAATTTCATCCGGGGCGAACGCCATCGCTTCTGGCTCCGGCCCCCGAGGGTCGCGAATAGTTGGTAGTCGTCGGGTTGATGGGGAAGAACCCATTCCTGCCCCTCCACTACACTCAAAACATAGATTTTCACCCGACCTCCTAACCCTCGTCCGCTCAAGGCAGTGCTGCTCCGCAGGTGTACTCCTCCTGAGGTGTATTCGGCCTCGCAGCGGATTTCGAACGGCGCCCCCGATACAGACACGTCGTCGAGACAAACGCATCCGGTTTGGCGAACCGCCCGCACCCAACATATTATTGTAGATGACGCGGCTCGAAACGCCGGGAATGAACCCAATGCAGGCCCAGCATGGGATCAAGATTTCGACGATGGAATCCGGCATACAAGGCAACTACCCTGCCCCAATCCGTTCATCATGCGTCGGTGGGACTGAAGGCGATCAGATGACCACTCGATCTTCCTTTCTGGGCTTGTCCGATCGCCTTGCCGATGGCACGGCGCCCCGCGCAGTGATCTTCGGAGCTGGTCACGGCAGCACCTATCCCGGCAAAGACAGCGGCAGCCATGCCTTGGCCGCCGATGCGATCCGTGTTGCAAGCCAGGGTGATGCCGCGCTCATCGAGCATTGGGATTTCGATCTCGGCGGCCCGCTGTTCGACGGCAGGCCGATCTGCTGCGTCGACGCCGGCGACATCCTGACCACCATGCATGACAATGCCGGCAACCGCGCCCGGATCGAGGCGAAGACGCGCGAGGTCCTGTCATTGCCGGCCGTGCCCATCCTGCTCGGCGGAGACGATTCCGTGGTCATTCCCTTCCTCGCCGGCTTCGCGGATCACGGGCCTGTCTGGATCCTGCAGATCGACGCCCATATCGACTGGCGCGACGAGGTGCATGGCGAACGCCACGGCTACTCCAGCCCGATGCGCCGGGCGAGCGAGATGGCGCATGTCGCCGGCATGGTGCAGGTCGGACTGCGCAGTGTCGGCAGCGCACGCCTCACGGAGATCGAAGCGGCGCGGCGCTATGGCAGCCGTTTCGTGACCGCCCGCGAGATCCACGCCCATGGTGTCGAAGCGGCGCTCAGGCACATCCCGGAGGGAGCGCGGGTCGTCGTCACCCTGGACTTTGACAGCCTCGATCCCAGCATCATGCCGGGCGTAGCAGCGCGTACTCCCGGCGGCCTCACCTACACGCAGGTCATCGATCTCATTGCCGGCTGGGCAAGCGGGCGAGGATCGCCGGATTCGATCTTGTGGAGTTCTATCCGCCAGCCGACATTGACGGCCTGTCGGCGCTGACCGCCGCGCGTCTCCTCGTCAATGTGATCGGCGCCGTGGTCCGGCAGATTTGAAACCCGAACTGAAGTCGAATACGGCCCCTGCCCAGCCTGCAGGAGACTTTACCGAGGCCCCTGCTCCAGCCTGATCCGGTAACTCAGCGAACGCTTCGCGCCCGGCGCGATCAGCATTAGGCCGGGTTTGTCGGTGAACTCTCCATCGAAATCCAGCGGGCTGGCCATGCCGTGCCAAGGCTCGATGCACAGGAACGGTGCGCCGCTGGGTTTGGACCAGATCCCCAGTTCCTGAAATCCCTGCCATGAGACCTCGATCGCCGGACCGTGACCGGCGCCGTAGCGAACGCTGTTGCTGGCCGGCCGGTCCAGGATCACGGCGTCTTCGTCGAACAGCCGTTCGGAGAGTTCGAGGATATTGCCTTTGACAGGCGTTGGCTGCGGCTTCGCGGTGAGCAGGCCATCCTTCAGCCGGCGGATCGGTGTTGGCTCGTCATCGGAAAAGGTCAGTCGATAATCCGTTTTGGCCAGATCCGGCAGCAGCGGCCAATTGAATGCCGGATGCGCCCCGATCGAGGCCGGCATCGGCTCGTCTCCGGAGTTGGTGACCTCCAATCCTATCTCGAGTTGCCCCTCGCCCAGCCTATAGGTCACGGCCAGGCGGAATGCGAACGGGTAGTGGGTTCGGGTTTCCGTGTCGTCGGTGAGCACCAGCGTACAGGATCGAGGCCCCCTCTGCGCCCACATAAACGGCTTGTCGCGGGCGAAGCCGTGTTGCGTCATCGGATAGGTCTGACCGCGATGGCGCAGTTGATCGCCCTTCAGCCGGCCGACGATCGGAAACAGCACCGGTGAATGGCGCAGCCAGGCCGGTCCGGCCTGCCACAGGAACTCAAATCCTTGCGTATCCCTTAGCGAAACCAGTTCGGCGCCTTGCCCGGCAATGGTCGCCGATATGCCGTCGCCATGAAGCGTCAGGCTGTCCTGTTCCATATGTCCTCGCGGTCCGTCTGGTGTGGCCGGCAGGCTAGCAAATGGCCAGGAGTGAACTCAAGGCGGCGGACGCAGCATTTCACACAGTCGCGATGAACGTCGATGGCGCGATGGGCCGGGCGCCGTCTCAGATGAAAAAGTGGCCGGAGGTTTCCCTCCGGCCGCGGCAAGATGCCAGCTGCTTCCTGCTACGGTTCGGATTATTCCCGCTCGCCGGTGAAATTCAGCAGCAACTGGAAGATGTTGATGAAGTTCAGATAGAGTGAGAACGCGCCGAAGACGGCGAGCTTCTGCCGCGACTCCGCATCGAAATTCTCCGCATACTGCTCCTTGATCGTCTGCGTGTCCCAGGCGGTCAGGCCGATGAACACGGCGATGCCGATCACCGAGATGGCGAACTGCAGCGCGGTCGAGCCGAGGAAGATGTTGACGATGCTGGCGATCACCACGCCGATCAGGCCCATGATCAGGAAGGACGAGAACTGGGTCAGGTCGCGCTTTGTCGTGTAGCCATAGAGGCTGGTGGCACCGAACATGGTCGCGGCGATGAAGAAGGTGCGCGCGATGCTGGTTCCGGTGAAGACCAGGAACACCGAGGCCAGCGACAGGCCCATGACGGCACAGAAGGCCCAGAACATTGCCTGCGCGCTTGCCGCCGACATGGTCTGCATCTTGAACGAGAACAAGAGCACGAAAGCGAGCGGCGCCAGCATCACCACCCATTTCAGCGGGCTGGAAAAGATCGGCACATAGAGAGCCGGCGTCGACGACACCAGCAAGGCGACAAGGCCCGTAACCACCAGGCCGAAGCCCATATAATTGTAGACGCGCAGCATGTGCTGGCGCAGGCCCTCGTCATAGACGGCTCCGGTCCGGACGCCCGTGCCCACGCGGTATCCAAGATTGGGCGTATTCATTTTGAGGTCTCCTTTGTGGATGGGTCAGTAAAGCGTTCTGGCGAGCGTTTCGGCGGCGCGGTCGAGATCATGAACCTCGCTCTTCGCGACAACCGCGTAGGCGACATCGCCGATCTGGAAATAGGCCGAGGAGATATCGCCGGAGGGCGCGACGGTCGGTTTGACCACATCGAAAGTGCCCGGCCGGATCGCGAACAGCGACACCAGGCCCATCTCCTTCGTTTCAACCGCGATCTCGACGCTCGGGCCGAAGCGCGACGGATAGATCTGCACGTCGCGGACCTTCCAGTCCTTCGGCAGCGACGGCATGACGATGGCGGTGGCGGCGCGGATCTCGCCGGCATTGTAATTGGGCGCCTCGGTCTGCGAGGGCATGTTTTCGCGCAGCAGCGTCGTCCTGTGTGCCTGGACAGCCTCGTCGACATAGGCGGGCGGCTGCGGCGAAGCGACGACCTTTGTCACCGACATCGGCCCGACGATACCGTTGGCGAGCCAGCCGGCGGCAACGAAGGCGGCG
>NZ_JAPYKP010000156.1:0-14715 GCF_037179725.1 Mesorhizobium sp. Cs1321R2N1
TGCGGAGTCCTCGCGTTCGCGCTTGCGGCGCTCTTCGTCCTCGGCGCGGCGCTTGGCCGCGTCGGCTGCGCGCTGACGGTCTTCGCCCTCGCGGACCTTCGAGCCCTCGAGCGCCTTGCGGCGGGCTTCCATTTCGCTGCGCGACAGTTCGTTCAGCACCATGCCGCTGCGCTCGACCGGAGGCGGCGGCGGGGGCGGTGCCTTGGGCGCTTCCTGCACGACAGGTGCCGCCACGACTGCCGGCTTCGGCGTGAAGACGGGCGCAGGCGCAGGCGGAGCCGCAGCCGGCTCCGGCTTGTCGCCGGGCAGCGAGAACTTGCGCTTCTTGGTCTCGACCACGACCGACTTGGTACGGCCGTGCGAGAAGTTCTGGCGCACAGTGCCCTGTTCCATGCCGGGGCGCTTCAGCGTCAAGGTCTTCTTCGGTGTAACACTCAACGTCTTGTCGTCGCCCGATTTCGTATCGCTCATTCCATATCCTCTGCGGCATCATCTTCGTCAGCAACGGCCGCAAGCATTGCAAGATCGTCCGGGGTTCCGCCCCGATATCGGTCGAGCGCAACCATGCGCTTCTGGACCGCCTTACCCGCGTCTCCCGCGAGGACGGCAGCATGTATCACATTTGTACCCCCCAATGCCAAGCTCAACTCGGCCTCGGAGAAAAGTTTGTAGGCAAGGATGGAAGGGCCGCCGATATGGACGGTCGCCCGCCGCGCCTGGCTGATCTTGCGCACGCCATCGTCGGACGCTTCGGTGGCGTGGAGCACGAAAAGCGCCAGCCCGCCGCGCACCGCGCTCTCGACTTTGGTAGCACCGAGCGAAATCGCGCCTGCCTTGCGGGCAAGGCCCAGCATGCCCAGCGCGGATCTGGAGAGCAACCCGTCGACCATACCACCGAGATCGGGGGGCACGACCACCTGTGCCTTAAAGGCGCGGGCAAATAGGTTCTTGGCCGCCGCCTTCTCGATATGTAGGCGGTCGGCACTCACCCAGCAACCACGGCCGGGTAGATTTCTCTTGAGATCGGGAACGACGGCCGAATCCGGACCGACGACGAACCGGATCAGTTCATCCGGTTCGGCCTGTTTTCGGGTGACGATGCAGGTGCGATCGTTCATCTCGTCCAAGGGCGGGTTGTGTGCGATGCGGTTTCACCTCACGCACCGACGGCTTCGTCAGCCGTTTCTTCTTCGGCCGCAAGCTCGTCTTCGGTGATCCAGCCGGCCTTGAGGCGAGCGGCCAGAACCATCTGCTCGGCATCGGCGCGCGAAACGCCGTGATTGGCCAGCACGCCGGGATAGACCTTGGTCTCGCCGTCCTTGCGTTCCTTCCAGCCGGTGAGGTCGTCGGCGGCATAGCCGGCGAAATCCTCGATCGTCTTCACGCCGTCCTCGCCAAGCGTCACCATCATGGCGGTGGTGACGCCGGGGATTTCGCGCAGATCATCCGAAACGCCCAGCGCCTTGCGCTTCTCGTCGTGCTCGGCCTCGATCTTCTCCAGATACTCGCGGGCGCGGGTCTGGATTTCAGAGGCGGTATCCTCATCGAAACCGTCGATCGAGGCGATCTCGCCGGCATCGACATAGGCGACTTCCTCGACGCTGGTGAAGCCTTCGGAAGCCAGCACCTGGCCGACCATCTCGTCGACATCGAGCGCTTCCATGAACAGCGCCGAGCGCTCGACGAATTCCTTCTGACGGCGCTCGGATTCCTCGGCCTCGGTCAGGATGTCGATGTCCCAGCCGGTGAGCTGCGAGGCAAGGCGCACGTTCTGGCCGCGGCGGCCGATGGCCAGCGACAGCTGATCGTCGGGAACCACCACTTCGATGCGCTCCGCATCCTCGTCGAGCACGACCTTGGCCACTTCCGCCGGCTGCAATGCATTGACGATGAAGGAGGCGGCCGAAGGCGACCACGGAATGATGTCGATCTTCTCGCCCTGCAATTCGCCGACGACGGCTTGGACGCGGCTGCCGCGCATACCGACGCAGGCGCCGACCGGGTCGATCGAGCTATCACGCGAGATGACGGCGATCTTGGCGCGCGAGCCCGGGTCGCGGGCGACCGACTTGATCTCGATGATGCCGTCATAGATCTCCGGCACTTCCATGGTGAAGAGCTTGGCCATGAACTGCGGATGGGTGCGCGACAGGAATATCTGCGGGCCGCGCTGCTCGCGGCGCACGTCGTAGACATAGGCACGGACGCGGTCGCCGTATTTGTAGTTTTCGCGTGGGATCAGCTCGTCGCGGCGGATGATCGCCTCGCCGCGGCCGAGGTCGACGATGACGTTGCCGTACTCGACGCGCTTGACGGTGCCGTTGACGATCTCACCGATACGGTCCTTGTACTCATCATACTGGCGATCGCGCTCGGCCTCGCGCACCTTCTGCACGATGACCTGCTTGGCCGACTGGGCGGCGATACGGCCGAAATCCATCGGCGGCAGCTGTTCGGCGATGAAATCGCCGAGCTGGGCATCGGGATTACGCTCACGGGCCGAGGAAATGGCGATCTGGGTGGCGTAGTCGTCCACTTTCTCGACCACTTCCATCAGCCGCTGCAGCTTCATCTCGCCGGTGTTCGGGTTGATGTCGGCGCGGATGTTGGTCTCCTGGCCATAACGCGAGCGTGCCGCCTTCTGGATCGCATCGGCCATGGCGGCGATGACGATCGACTTGTCGATCGACTTTTCACGCGCGACCGCATCGGCAATCTGCAGCAGTTCAAGTCTGTTGGCGCTTACAACCATGTTCTTTCTCCCGAGCCTGTTCGCCGGACCTTTGCGCCCGGCAGCTCAATCAAATTTCCTGTTCGTGTTCTTCCGTGGCGTCCGGTTCCGCACCCTCGGACACATCGTCGTCCGGTTCACCGCGGCGTCTCTTGGCTTCCTTGCGCGCCCTGTTGTCCTTCGACAACGCTTCGCGAATGAGGTCGTCGGTCAGGATCAGCCGGACATCGGCAATGGTGTCATAGGGCACGCGCACCGACGGCTCCTCACCATAGGCCGCCTTGTCGCGCTCGATCAGCACGTCGTTCTCACCGGCCTCGGCGATCTTGCCCTTGAAACGCTTGCGGTCAGCGACGACGACCGATGTCTCCATCTTCACCAGATGACCGGTCCAGGTCACGAAATCCGATTTGCGCACCAAGGGCCGGTCGATGCCGGGCGACGAAACTTCGAGATGATATGCCTTTTCGATCGGATCATCGACGTCGAGTGCCGGCGACACCGCGCGGCTGACCTCTTCGCAATCCTCGACGGTCATGGTGCCGTTCTCACGCTCGGCCATGATCTGCAGCGTCAGCCCGTTCTGGCCGGACAGATGCACGCGCACGAGGCGAAAACCGATGCCGCGCAGCACCGGCTGGACGATCAGCGCAATGCGCGCATCGATGCCGCTTTCGCGGATGATGCGGTCGTCGCCTTCGCTTGCCGTTGCAGTCATCAATTGCCTGTCGTTTGTTTCGACCTATCGGCAGGTAATAAAAAAGAGCGGGACCGGGTGGACCCACTCTTCGTCATCCCGACCAAGAATTTGAGGTCGATATAAACGATCCGGGCTGGTGTTTCAAGCCCGCAGTGCCGGCCTGTCGTAAGGACATGAATTGTCCGGATCAGGTAGCACATGAATTGTCCGGTTTTCATCGTCAGCCAATGGAGCTGGGGATGGCACGGACAGCATGGCTACAGGGCCGGAGAATGCAGGAGTTCGGGATGTATTGAGCCGCTGGGATCGCGATTTGTCGATGATCCCGGCTCCCGGCAGTTGCCGCGGCCGTTGCCGGTCGGGCGGGCTTACGTCCTGATGAAGGTAAGATAGGCCGGCCGGCGATCCTCGCGAATGGCCTTGGCCTCGTAGCGCGTGCCGGGCCAGCCCTCATAGGAGCGATGCCAGTCCGCCGCCTCATCCGCCTGCCATGCGAAGGCGCCATGCGCCCGGCAATGCAGCAAGGTCCAGTTCACATAAGTGTCGATATCCGACGCAAAGCGGAATTTCGAGCACGGCTTCAGGACGCGCGCGAAACGGTCGAGATTGACCGGGCTGACGAAACGCCGCTTCCAGTGCTTCTTCTTCGGCCAGGGATCGGGATAGAGAAGGTCGATGCCGTCGAGCGAGGCCGGCGGCAGCCAGTCAAGCAACTGGGTGGCGTCGTCGTCGTAGACCCTGAGATTGGCCAGCGGCGCTGCCCGCACCGCCATCATCATCTTGGCCATGCCGTTGACGAAGGGTTCTACGCCGATGAAGCCGATCGTCGGCGCCTCGGTCGC
The DNA here is from genome assembly GCF_037179725.1 of Mesorhizobium sp. Cs1321R2N1. Taxonomy (NCBI): domain Bacteria; kingdom Pseudomonadati; phylum Pseudomonadota; class Alphaproteobacteria; order Hyphomicrobiales; family Phyllobacteriaceae; genus Mesorhizobium; species Mesorhizobium sp. Cs1321R2N1. The sequence goes on from NZ_JAPYKP010000156.1 coordinate 4,274, forward strand.
GCGGTGCAGAAGATGTTCACCGCCACCAAAGCCGATCTCGAGCCGAACCTCCGAAACCTCGGCTTTGAACAAGGTTCGCAATTCCGACGGCGCTTCAGCCGTCAGATCGAGCCGGTAGGCGCCGAGGCCGCTTTCCAGGGCCGCCGCCTGCTGCGGGCGAACGGGCTTGCCGCGCCGACGGCCGAAGAAGGCTTCGGTCGTACGGCTTGGCCTGTCTTGCTGGCTCATCAGGTCGCGTGGTCTGTCGTGGCGATCAGGCCGCGACAGCATCCTTGAGCGCCTTGGCGAGATCGGTCTTTTCCCAGGAGAAAGAACCGTCACGGCCGGCTTTGCGGCCAAAATGGCCGTAAGACGACGTCTTGGCGTAGATCGGCTTGTTGAGATCGAGATGACGGCGAATGCCTGACGGCGACAGGTCCATCACGGTGCGCAGCGCGTCCTCGAGCTTTGCCTCATCGACCTTGCCGGTGCCGTGCAGGTCGACATAGACCGACAGCGGCTGGGCGACGCCGATGGCATAGGAAAGCTGGATGGTGCAGCGGTCGGCGAGCTTCGCCGCCACGACGTTCTTGGCCAGGTAGCGCGCCGCATAGGCGGCCGACCGGTCGACCTTGGTCGTGTCCTTGCCGGAGAAGGCGCCGCCGCCATGGGGAGCCGCGCCGCCATAGGTGTCGACGATGATCTTGCGGCCGGTCAGGCCGGCATCGCCGTCCGGACCGCCAATGACGAACTTGCCGGTCGGGTTGATGTACCACATGCAGTCGTCAGCGATCTTGAGGTCGCCCAATGCCTCGCGGATATAGGGTTCCACGACCTTGCGGACCTTCTTGGAATCCCAGCTCGAATCGAGATGCTGCGTCGACAGCACGATCTGCGTCGCCTCCGCGGCCTTGCCGTCGACATAGCGGACTGTGACCTGGCTCTTGGCGTCCGGCCCGAGCTTGCCAGCCTCGCCGTTGTTTTCGTGACGGGCGGCGGCCAGAAGCTCAAGGATCTTGTGGCTGTAGTAGATCGGCGCCGGCATCAGGTCCGGCGTCTCGCGGCAGGCATAGCCGAACATGATGCCCTGGTCGCCGGCACCTTCCTCGCCCTGACGGTCGGCGGCGTTGTCCACGCCCTGGCCGATATCAGGCGACTGGCCATGCAGCAGGACCTCGATCTTGGCCGTCTTCCAGTGGAAGCCGGCCTGCTCGTAGCCGATCTCGCGGATCGCCTTGCGGGCGACGGATTTGAACTTCGCCGGATTGACGACCGGATGGCCCGCGGCGTCCTTGAGGACGTTGCCGGCTTTGTCCTTCTTCAAGAGTGTCTCGGGAACGCGCACCTCGCCGGCGATGACGACACGGTTGGTGGTCGCGAGCGTCTCGCAGGCGACACGGACTTTCCACGGGTCCATGCCGGTCTTCTTGGCTTCACGATAGACCAGATCGACAATTTCGTCGGAGATCCTATCACAGACTTTGTCGGGATGGCCCTCGGCAACGGATTCCGAGGTAAAGAAGTAGTTCTGCCGCGTCACGGGTGTCCCCTCTTGAAAAACGATCGGCAGGCTGCCGATTTTGGCGCGCCACGTGTTAGCGGGGCGGAGCGCTGCTCGTCAAGCGTTGCCGCGGGTCTGGCCTGAATGTCGGAAGCGATATCTTGTGCCACCGGCGGTGCACGCCGCCGGTGCGAAGCGCATCGCCGATCAGTCGAGATCGCCCTCGGCGAGCGATTTCACCAGATCTATGATCCTGCGGCGCACCTTGACGTCGGCGATCTTGATAAAGGCCCGGTTGAGCTGAAGCCCTTCGGGACTGCCGCAGAATTCGACCGCGAAAGCCATCGATCTGTCCTCGGCAAAGCCGCGGTTGGCCGTCAACTCCTGGCCCGGCGCATCCTCGAAAAAGAAGGCGACGGGCACGCCGAGTATCGAAGCTATCGCCTGCAGACGGCTGGCACCGACGCGATTGGTGCCCTTTTCATATTTCTGGATTTGCTGAAACGTGATGCCGAGATTCTCGCCCAGCTTTTCCTGGCTCATTCCGAGCATATTGCGGCGAAGCCGAACCCGACTTCCAACGTGAATATCGATGGGATTGGGTTTCTTCTTGTTTTCTTCTGTCATTTTTTCCTCGCCGAATTTTTTCGGCTTTGTGTTTTTTCCTGCCCAAACAAAGCCGGAGGCGACTGCCCCAACAGAACGATCCACCGGCTTCGAGAAATTTTCAGGCCGTACAGTATGAGTTTCTAATGTGCCAACTGTCAATTCACCCGTAGCTTTTGCCTTACGTTCAACAGCAGCCCTACCAGCGCAAACAGCAACATGATCAGCATTCCGTTAATGCGCCGCTGGTTGGGCGAAATCACCGTCTGTTCGGAAACAGGCACCTTCACATCGATGACCCCGCGCGCGTCGATCGCCAGCGCATCGACGACGCGGCCATGCGTGTCGACAACGGCCGAGATGCCGTTGTTGGCAGCACGCAACAAGGGCAATCCGTTCTCCACCGCGCGAATCTGGGCCTGCCTGAAATGCTGATACGGTCCCGGCGTGTCGCCGAACCACGCATCATTGGTAACGTTCACAATAAGCTGCGCTGACGTTGCGTCAACTGCCACCAGATCGGGAAAGATCACCTCATAACAGATAAATGGCAGGGCACGAATGCCGCCCGGCAGCGCGATGGGATGGCGCTCGTTGCCGGCCGTGAACGTCAGCGGCCCGGCGACGAGCTGTTCGATGCCGAAACGGCCGAGCAGGCCGGCAAAAGGCAGGTACTCGCCGAACGGCACCAGATGGACCTTGTCCACGGCATCGGCGATTTCGCCCTTGTCGTTGATCGCCACAACGGAGTTGTAGTAGCGGCTCTCGGCGCTGGCGGCCGAGCCGCCCTCTTCACGCACGACGCCGGCGATCAGCATCTGGCCGTCGCCCAGCATGTCGCCCAGCGCCGTCAAGGCATCGGGGCGCTCGGTGAAAAGGAACGGCACCGAGGTTTCCGGCCAGAGAATCAGCTGCGGTTTTTCGTGACCTGGGTCCGGAGCCTTGGCGGACAGGCCCAGCAAGGTGGCGAAGATGCGGTCGCGCACCGAGGCGTCCCACTTTTCCGACAGGTCGACGGCCGGCTGGACGATGCGGACATCGAGACTGCGCGTCGCCGGCTTTTCGGGGGCCGTGAGCCTGACATAGCCAAAGCCGACATGGAGCGCGGCGAGTATGACAAACAGCGTGGCGCCCAGCCGAAGATGCCGGCGCGTCGCCAGCAGCGCCGGCAGTGCGAAAAGGAAGACCGCGAGCGCGTTCATGCCGATCATGCCGGTCACCGAGACGCTCTGCATCAAAATAGGTACAGGCATCGCCGCGTAGCCGACGGCATTCCAGGGAAAACCGGTGAACAGGAAGCCGCGCAGCCACTCCGCCAGCGCAAAACCGAAGGCAAGGGCGGCGATACGGCCGATATCGCTGCTCCACAGGAGCCGGGCGACCATTGTTGCGAAGCCATAGAAAAATGCGAGCGCGAAAGGAATGCCGACCACAGCGAAGGGAAGCGCCCAGGCAAAGTCGTCGGCCTCGACCAGCAGCGCCGAGCCGATCCACCAGAGGCCGGCGAGGAAATAGCCGAAGCCGAACCACCAGCCGACGGCGAAGGCCGGCCGCAGCCGCCGCAACAGGCTGCCGGAGGCTTCGCCGGTCGCGCCGTCGAGCAGCCAGACCAGCACCGGAAACGAAATGAAACAGGCGGCGAAGAAATCGTAAGGCGCCTGGCCCAGCACCGCCAGCGCCCCGGCGAAAAAGGCCACCAGCGCACGGCGCCAGCCCCAGAGCAGAATTATCCGACCGGCAAGGCGCACCATGAATACTTCCGAGTCGCGAGAATCAGGACGCAAGATTTATCAGGCCGCGGCCTGCAATCCAAACGCCGGCGCCACCACCCGGCTGCGCTCTACCGGTGCCAGCCTTCGATGCGCAAGCCACCCAACCGCTCGGCCTCTTCACGGGAAACAGAACGGATTGGTTGCGTGAACGTCCAGATATGGCCTTCAGGATCGCGCGCCCGATACTGGCGTTCGCCGTAGAACTGGTCCGCCGGCTCCTGGATTATGGCAGCACCGGCCGCGCGGGCCTGCTCGCAATGTGCATCCAGCCCGTCTCTCAGCCTGATATAGACCGACTGCGTGTTCTTGCCGCCGACCGATGCGGGGCTCGCGACGTGATCGGCCCATTCGGAATCGACGATGATGTAGCCATCCCCGAACCGCATCTCGGCATGGACCAGTTTTCCATCGGCATCGCTGACCACCATGCTGCGCTCGAAGCCGAAGGCCGCTTCGAGCCAATCCAGCGCCGCACACGGGTCGCGGTAGAATACGCCAGAACCGAGGACCGGATGCTTGAACGGATCCTCGACCGTCATGGCGCGGAGCTTTTCAGGCCTGTTCGGTGCGCGCCGTGGCGCGCCGGCGGCGCTCGCCCTTCTGGCTCTGCACGATGCGGACACGCTTGACGCGGCGCGGATCGGCGTCAAGCACATGGAACTCGAAGCCGGGAATGGCCTGCACCACCTCGCCGCGCGCCGGCACGCGGCCGAGCGTGTTGAAGATCATGCCGCCAATGGTGTCAACATATTCGCCATGTTCACCCGCGGCGAAATCCTCGCCGATCATCTTGGCGACCTCGTCGATCTCGGCCTTGCCGTCGACGATGAACACGCCGTCACCGGTCTGGGTGATCATCGGCTCGTCGTCGTCGTGCTCGTCCTCGATGTCGCCGACCACCATCTCGACGATGTCCTCGAGCGAGACGAGGCCGTCCGTGCCGCCATATTCATCGATGACCAGGGCCATTTGCGTGCGCGTCGTCTGCATGCGGCCCATCAGGTCGGAAGCAAGCATCGACGGCGGCACGAACAGGACCTGACGGATCAGGTCGAGCTCCCCGATGGTGCGCGCGAGGTCGACCTGGGCAAGATCGAGAACCGTGGCGACGGGCGTTTTGCGGGTCGTGCGGCCCTTCCTGACGCGCGCAATCTTGGTGATATGGGCCAGCACGTCGCGGATATGGACCATGCCGCGCGGGTCGTCGAGCGTCTCGGAATAGACCGGCATGCGGGAATGGCCGGATTGTTCGAACATGCCAAGCAAGTCACCAAGCGTCGTGGCGATCTCGACCGCCTCGATATCGGCGCGCGGCACCATGACGTCCTCGACGCGCACTTCGCGCAGGCGCAGGATGTTGTTGAGCATGGCACGTTCGCCAGGCGAGAAGGATTCGACATCGCTTGTCGTTTCGGCGAGCGCGCCGGCGATCTCCTCGCGCAAGCTGGTGCCGTTGCGTTGCCGGAACAGGCCCAGCACGCGGTTGAACAGGGAGGGACCGGCAGGCGACGGGCCGATGGCGGCGCTGCCGGTGTTGGCAACACCAGCGGTAACGGTACTGGGACTTGATCCCTCTTCCGACGTATCGGAAGCCTTGATCGCACTGCCGGCATCGGGGCGGGCGGCAGTCTCTGGTTTGTCGTTCATCGTCGTCCGGTCAATTGATCTTTTTAGTTACGCGTAGGGATCGCGAATGGCAAGCTTTGCAAGCGCGGCGCGCTCGATGGCTTCCATCTCCTCGGCCTCGGCGTCGGTCTCGTGATCATGACCCATGAGATGCAGCAGGCCATGGATGACGAGATGGCAGATATGGTTCTCCAGCGGCTTGTCTTCCAGTGCCGCCTCGCGCGCCACGGTTTCGGCGGCAAGCACGATGTCGCCGAGCATCGGCGGCAGCGGACCACCTTTCACATGCGGAAAAGCCGGGAAAGACAAGACGTTGGTGGGCTTGTCCTTGCCGCGCCAGTCCGCATTCAAGGTACGGACATGGGCATCGTCGGAAAAAACAATGCTGAGTTCGGAACGACCCGTCACACCGGTCTCGGCGAAAGCTGCCTCAACCGCGCGATCGACCAGCCGCGTCAGGCTTGCTTCATCGGGCCAGTTGCCCGCTTCAACCGATATATCGATCTCGAGGGGAACCGGAAAGCTCCCGCCGCCGGATGTGCTGTCCTCAGGCATGAGGCCGCATCCTCACATCAATTCTCGGCGCCAAGGCCACGAGCCAGCTTGGTGTCCCGGTCATAGGCCCTGACGATTTCGGCCACCAGCGGATGGCGAACGACGTCGACGTCGTTGAAGCGCACGGTTACCGCGCCTGCCACACCGTCGAGCACACGCAGGGCTTCGACCAGGCCTGATTTGGTGCTCGCGGGAAGATCGATCTGGGTGGGATCGCCGGTGACGATCATGCGCGAGTTCTCGCCGAGACGGGTGAGAAACATCTTCATCTGCATCGGCGTGGTGTTCTGCGCCTCGTCGAGAATGACGGCGGCGTGCGCCAGCGTACGGCCGCGCATGAAGGCAAGCGGCGCGATTTCGATCACTTCGGCGGCAATCGCACGCTCGACCTTGTCGGCCGGCATCATGTCGTAGAGCGCGTCATAGAGCGGGCGCAGATACGGATCGACCTTCTCCTTCATGTCACCCGGCAGGAAGCCCAGCCGTTCGCCGGCCTCGACGGCCGGTCGCGACAAAATGATGCGTTCAACCATGCCGCGCTCGAGCAGCATCGCCGCATGCGCCACCGCCAGATAGGTCTTGCCGGTGCCGGCCGGACCGATGCCGAACACCAGTTCGGACCGCTCCAGCGCCCGCATATAGGCGTCCTGGTTCAGCGAGCGGGCATAGATGGTCTTCTTGCGGGTAGCGATCTGGGCGGCGGAGACCTTGCCCTTGCGCTCCAATGTCGGCAGCGTGAGCTGATCATCGGCGGCGACAGCCATGCGCACGGCGCCGTCGACATCGGACTGGCCGATATCGACGCCCTTCTGCAGGATGCCGTAGAGATTGTCCAAGGCGCGGCGCGCCTGTTCGGCGGCAGAAGCGGACCCCTTGATGGTCAACTGGTTGCCGCGCGAGCGGATGTCGACGCCGAGCTTCTGCTCCAACCGGGCGAGGTTCTCGTCGAACTGGCCGTAAAGGGCGCTGGCAAGCTTGTTGTTGTCGAAAGTCAGAACGATGTGCGCCATGTCAGAAGCCCCGGATGCCGGTACCGGGGGCAGATTCTTCAGCTCCGCTGCGCTCAACCGTCTCTCCTCATCTGCCGAGACCCTCAGGCCAATTCGGCGAACAGGCTGTTGTAGCCCGTCTTCGTGATTCGCACCTTGATAATGTCACCGATTTCGCCGGCCATTTCATCAACAATAACCGGCTGCAGCCAAGGCGAGCGGCCAACCTTCTGGCCGGCCTGGCGGCCGGGCTTGTCGATCAATGTATCTATGGTGCTGCCGACCAAACTCAAGCCGAAATCCTGCTGTTGTTTCAACAGCAGTGCCTGCAGGCGCTGCAGGCGCTCATCCTTGACCGCTTCCGGGACGTGGTCGGGCATGTCGGCGCCCGGCGTGCCGGGACGCGGCGAATATTTGAACGAGAAGGCCGAGGCGTAGTTCACCTGACGCACCAGTTCCATGGTCGCCTTGAAATCGGTTTCCGTCTCGCCGGGGAAACCGACGATGAAGTCGCCGGACAACGCGATATCGGGGCGCGCGGCGCGGATGCGGTCGAGCAGCGCCAGATAGTCGTTCGCCGTATGCCTGCGGTTCATCGCCTTCAGAATGCGATCCGAGCCGGATTGCACCGGCAGATGCAGATAGGGCATCAGCGACGGCAGGTCCCGGTGCGCCGCGATCAGTTCGTCGTCCATGTCGCGCGGATGGCTGGTGGTATAGCGCAGCCGCGCCAGGCCGGGGATTTCAGACAACCTGAACAGCAGGCGGCCGAGACCCCATTCCTGACCGTTCTCGCCCTCGCCATGCCAGGCGTTGACGTTCTGGCCGAGCAGCGTCACCTCGCGCACCCCGGCCTCGGCCAGGCGCTCGGCCTCCGCGACGATCTGCGCCACCGGCCGCGACACTTCCGAACCTCTCGTATAAGGCACGACGCAGAAGGTGCAGAACTTGTCGCAGCCCTCCTGGACGGTGAGGAAGGCGGTGACGCCGCGCTTGATCACCTCGGCACGCTTGGGCTGCGGCAGATGCTCGAATTTGTCCTCGATGGCGTATTCGGTCTCGACGATCTTCTCGCCGCCGCGAACCCGGGCCAGCACGTCGGGCAGACGGTGATAGGTCTGCGGCCCGATGACCAGGTCGACGGCCGGCGACCGGCGGATGATCTCGGCGCCCTCGGCCTGCGCCACGCAGCCAGCGACGCCGATCAGCATCTCGCGGCCGGCGCTGGCGCGCTCGGCCTTCATGTCACGGATGCGGCCAAGTTCCGAATAGACCTTTTCGGCGGCTTTTTCCCTGATATGGCAGGTGTTGAGCAGCACCAGATCGGCCTCGCCGATGGCATCGGTCGCGGTATAGCCGTCGGCGACCAGCGCATCGGTCATGCGCTGTGAATCATAGACGTTCATCTGGCAGCCATAGGTCTTGATGAAGACCTTCTTCGCTGCCGTGGTGCGCACCGCCGGCTGTCCGGCCACGGTGCCGATGTCGTCGCTTTCAATCGTGTTCAAGTCCATCCGGCGGCTTCTAACGCCTTTCCGTGACAAAAAACAGACGATTCTGGCATGCGTCAGCTGGCGCATGCCGGCGGCTAACGGCTCGGGAGCGGATCGGCGAGGGCCGCCTGCATCATCTCGCGCACCCGGCCTTCCATCAGCTTGGCCGTTTCCTTGCGGTTGGAACCCTTGGCAAAGGCGATCGGTTCGCCAAAATGCACCTCCACGTCGAGGGCGCCCTCGGCCATCAGCACCTTGAGATGCGGCATCAGGTCTTCGTCGCCGATCCAGGCGGCGATCGGGCGGTGGCGGCGGCCGAGCGGCACGCCGTGCAGCCGCGTGTAGGCGATCGCCACGGGCTGGATGAACACTTCCTGCGCGGCACCTTCCGAGACCGCCATCGAGGCGGCGCCGAACAGCGTGCTCTTGAAGGGCAGGACGACATTGCCGTCACCGGTCGACCCCTCCGCGAACAGCACCATGGCATCGCCCTTGGCCATGCGATTGGCGATCTCGCTGGCCTGGTCGCCCGAGGAGCGCTTGCGCTCGCGCTCGATGAAGACGGTGCGCTGCAGCTTCGACAGCATGCCGATCAGCGGCCAGCCTTCCATGTCGGCCCTGGCGATGAACTTCACATCGGCAAAAGAGCCCAGTACCATGATGTCGGTCCAGGAAATGTGATTGGAGGCCACCAGCAAGGGCCGCTTGGCCGACAGCGTTCCCCTGACATGAATGCGCATGCCGAGCGCCCGGATGATCAGCCGGTGCCAGATCTTGAGGACGAAGGCTTCCGGCCACCAGCCCGTCTTCATCGACAGGATCTGCAGCGGCACGAGAACCAGCGACCCGACGACGACAAGGCCCAGCGCCAGGAAAATCCTGATTTTTCCGATCATATGTCCTGGCCCTACCCGATCCCTCGCTAGCGAAGATCGCGGCGCATGACAAGCGCGCCGGTCGGCCCGCGATCAGGCGACTTGTAGTAATCCGGGCGCTTGCCGACTTCCCGAAAACCCAGCCGACGATAGAGGGCGATCGCGGCGGCATTGGTCTCATCGACCTCGAGGAACAGGGCTTCGGCACGTTGCGAATGCAGTTCGCGCAGCACCGCGTCCATCAACTGCCAGCCCAGGCCCTGGCGGCGATGCGATCGCGCCACCGCGACGGTCAGGATTTCACCCTCGCCCGCGGCCAGCCGGGCGAGGACGAAGCCAACAGGCGGCTTGTCGCCCTGCCCGGTTTCGCGCGCGGCATAGCCAAAGACGGTGTCCTGTTCGAGCAAGGCGGCGAACTCACCGTCGGTCCATGGGCGGACAAAGTCCTCGCGGTGCAGCACCGAGACAGCGGGGCTGTCGGTGACCCTGAGCGGCTCGAGCGCGTAGTCCCGGCGACGCGATTGGAGAAAGGGTATACGCATCAATTCTCGTTTTCTCGCCTGACCATGATCTGTGGACAAACGGGACCGTTTGTCCGCGAAAACCGGCTTCCACTTTTCGGGATCATGGTCTTTGCCTCGAAAGTATAAATCCGGCCTGTGGCTTGGCATCGGCACCGCGCAGATAAAGCGGCTTCGGCCTTTCGCCCTGTCCCTTTGCGGCAGCCAGCCGGGCGTAGGTGAGGATGTCGGCGGTTGCTGTCCGAGGCCCGATGTCGAAGGTGCGGCCGGCCGCTTCAGCGATCAGCGTCGCTGCCGTAGCGGCGAGCACCGCGGAATGCTCCGACGCCATGGCTACCGCGTTCGCAAGCGTGGTCACCGCCGGACCGTAAGTCAACACTGACATTTTATCATAGAGCGCGGCATGGATTTCCTCCCGTCCGGCATCGAGCGCCGCCAGCACGGCACGGCCTGGAATTGCGGTGGCCGCCTCGGCGGCCAGCGCCTCGAGGGTTGTCACCCCGATTGCCGGCACCTTGAGCGCCA
>NZ_JAPYKP010000157.1:0-14621 GCF_037179725.1 Mesorhizobium sp. Cs1321R2N1
GCCGCCTTCTTCATTGCCGGCTTCGCGACGGCCTTTGCCGCTGCCGCAGGCTTCTTCGCCGGTGCCTTGGCCGCGGCGGCCTTCGGCTTGGCGGCAGGCGCTGCTTTCTTCACTGCCGTTGCGGCCTTCGCCGCGACTGCTTTTGCGGGTGCTTTCTTTGCCGGTGCCTTGGATGCCGGCGCTTTAGATGACTGCTTAGCCATGTCATGCCCCTTCACGTTATGCCGATGGCCGTGAATGACCCCGGCGCGCAATGCATATCTGACTCGCGTCTCGCTAGCCAGCGAAGCAATGGTATGATTTTCTCAACTTAAATTTTGGTTGCGATCGACACACAATCACACTCATCACCGGAAAAATCCGCCGTTGATCTTCCGGCGGCGCCGGCAATTTGACACCGGCATTCCCGATGCGAGTTCGCCATGAAGCTCCAAAGATCAGCGAGCAACTTCACGCATGATCTTCGGTCGTGAATATCATCATTTGCCGTCTCATCGAGGCGATCATCTTTTGCAAGCGAGCGGTCCATGCGGATCACGAGCGCGATGCGACACCCGATCTGAAGATCACCTTGTCAAGCATGTTCCGAGCATCTGTTTTCTGATTGACAGAATACTCTGTATGGCAGAGTATTCTGTCAGGGATGTTGTCGCGCCTTTGATTTCGGCCGTGCAAAGGGCAAGTGACACACCGCTGGCAGAGATTGCCGGGTCAAGCGGGGACAGCCCGAGGCTTTGCCGCATTGGAGCTTATTGATGAGCGCCGACGACATTATCCACCAGAGTACGCGGCTCAGGATCATGGCCGTCCTGAACACGCTGGAAAGGCGCGAGGCGCTTGAGTTCACCCAGTTGAAGGCCATGATCGAGACCACCGACGGCAATCTCGGGGCACATCTCGATACGCTGGCCAGAGCTGGCTATGCCGACATTGAAAAGCTCTTTGTCGGACGTCGGCCGCAGACACGGATCAGAGCCACGACGGCCGGACGGCGGGCCTTTCGCGGTCACATTGCCTTTCTTCGCAAGATCATCGATCAGGCAGAGGCAACGCAGCGCAGAAAATAGCTCTGCGCCGAGCGAACGTCTTTGAGCGGTTCACCGTCTCATGATACGGCGAGCCGCCCGTCCCGAAATTTTTCCATGGCGGCGGAATCGCCGCGTGTGTCGAGGGGGCATTATCATCACGGCTGATAGCCGAGACAAATGGCGCCGAGCGCGACGACGGCGCAGGCGCCGACTCGCCGGGGCGTCAGCGTCTCGCCGAGAAACAACCGGCCGATGAAGGCCGCGAAGACGACGCTGGTCTCACGTATCGCGGTGATCGGACCGGCAGGCCCGAGCGCGAAGGCCGCCACCACCACGCCATAGGCCAAAAGCGCGAACAGGCCGCCGCCCAGCGCCTTCCAGGTTTCCGGTGCCCGCGCATCGACAGCGAGCCTGCCGCGACAGGCGACGAAGGTCGCCGGCAGCAGTGCGCCATAGGCCAGCAGGACCCAGGCGGTGTAGGCGCCGACATTGCCCGCAGCACGAACGCCGATCGCGTCGACCATCGCATAGGCGGCGATGATTGCCCCCGTTGCCAGCGCATAGAGGATCGATGTCGTGGTGGCTCTTCCTCGCCCAAGCGAAAGAGCCATGATGCCGCCGCCGACCAGGGCAACGCCCACGGTCTCCAGAGCGGTGAGCTGCTGGCCGGCCAGCAGGAACCCGCCGAGCGTGACGAGCAGGGGCACGCTGCCGCGAACAATCGGGTAGACCTGTCCCAGTTCGCCATATCTGTAGGCGGCCACCAGAAACACGCTGTAGCCGACCTGCAGGCAGGCCGAGAGCCCGACATAGGGCCAGGCGGGCGTCGCCGGAAAACCATTGAAGATTGCAAGGGGAATGGCAAGCGCCGTGCTGGAGAAGCTCATGACGGTGACTGTCCACAATCTGTCGGCACCCGTTCGCAGGAAGGCGTTCCAGCTTGCGTGCAGAACCGCCGCGAACAGCGCGAGCCCGATGACCAGCGGGCTCATTGCGGCCTGCGCGAGGCGGCGATGATGTCCAAGGCGGCCTTGCGGGCGTCGCGGATGGCGGTGTCTCCCTGCCCCATCTGCGCCATCAGGGTCGCACCTTCGATCAGCATCAACAGGGTCGTCGCCGCACTCTCGGCCCGCCCACGCGGCATCACCTGCTCGAGGATCGACTGCAGGCGCTGCCTGAGGCTATTCTTCTGCCTGGCGACAGCCTTGAACACCGGGTGCTGGGGATCGCCGAACTCGGCCAAGGCATGGGCAAACAGGCAACCATGAAAATCCGGTCTGCGGAACCAGCGGCCATGCCAGTCGAAGATCTTCGCGATTTTGTGCTCCGGCGTGGTCCCCTCCCTGGCGAGCCGGTCGAGCTGATCGTCAAAACGCCTGGCGCGATAGTCGAGCACCTCGACGATCAGCTCGTCCTTGCTGGGGAAATGGCGATACATCGTCATCTTGGCCACGTCCGCCTCGGCGATGATCCGGTCGATGCCGGTGGCATGGAAACCGGCGCGCTTGAACAGCGCATAGGCCGTTTCGACGACATGCTGGCGTTTGTCGGAGGCAGGTGACGGTGTCATGCCGCTAACCAAGTGATGAGACAGGTCTGTCTCATCACAATGCAACGGAACGCATTCACCTGTCAACACAGGACATCAAAGCGCCCGCGACCCCTTCAGGCCGCAGGCGCGAAAAAAGATCCGGAAAGGAAGAGACGCGTTCAGCGCAGGACGCGGCAACGGCCGTTATAGACCATCCAGCGATCGAAGCCCGAGACGCAGAACTCGACATTGTCGCCGATCGAGGCAAAGCCCTGGCCTTCCTCGATCAGATAGAAGATCGACCGGTCCCGGCCATCCGACAGGCTGACGGTTGCCCGGCAATAGTGACGGCCGATCGGCCATTCCTCGCTCGCCTGCTCATAGCGGTGTTGGCGAATGTCGCGAAAATCGGTGATGGCGACCTCGGGCAGATGCGGCACGTGATGCACCTGGTAGGAGAACCGATGCGTGATCTTGCTCAGCACCCATGTCTCCCCACAGACGCTGCCATCGTCCTCGGAATAGACGGCAAGGTCAGCCGCATGGACCGCCTGGGTGATACAGAGAGGCGCGGCAAGGGGCGTGCAGAGCGAAATCAGGGCAGCAAGTGCGGATTTGGCGAAGCGAGTCATGGCAGCCTCTCAAGGTCGATTGCGCGCACTGTGCGGATTCGCTCGACGGCGGTCAAGCGGTTGCCGAAACAATGGTTTCCAGAAACCGGCGCGGGCAGTTGCTGTAAGCAGCAACCCGCGGGTAACGGCGAAGTTCCCTGCGGGCGGATCATGCGGTCGCACGGGGCGCGGCGATCAAATCCAGCTATACCGGCGGCGGGGCCTGCTCGCCGGCCAGCCATTCCATCGACCAATGCGCCGGCTTTTCCACGGCGAGCAATTTGTGCAGTGCCGGCAATATGGTTCGCAGTTCACCTTCCAGCATGAAGGGCGGATTGACCACCACCATGCCGGTGCCATCGAGGCTGGGTTCCGAAGAGGCCGGCCTGATCTCGAATTCTATGTCGAGGATTTTCGGGATGCCGGATTGCTTCAGCGCTTTCCTGAAGGCGATGATCGCCTTGCGGTTCTTGATCGGATACCAAAGGGCGTAGATGCCGTTGGGCCAGCGCCTGTGCGCCTTCACCAGCCCCTCGACGAGGCGGCCGAACTCGCCCTCTTCCTCGAAGGGTGGATCGATGAGCACCAAGCCGCGCTTTTCCTTCGGCGGCAGATGCGCCCCGAGCGCAAGCCAGCCATCAAGTTCCATCACCTTTGTCTGGAAATCGCCGGCGAATTCCGTCTTCAGCTTCGCGGCGTCTTTCGGATGCAGTTCGATCGCCGACAACCGGTCCTGCTTGCGCAGGAGATTGCGCGCGAGCAGCGGCGAGCCCGGATATTTCTTCACGCCGCCCTCGGGATTGAGCGAGCGCACCGCCGCCAGATAGGGCGCCAGCAGCGCCGCCGCCTTCGCGTCGAACGAGGCTTCGATCAGCCTGCCGATGCCGCCCTGCCACTCACCGGTCTTTTGCGCTTCGAGTGACGACAGGTCGTAGCGGCCAATGCCGGCATGGGTGTCCACGACACGAAACGCCTTGTCCTTCTGCTTCAGATAATCGAGCAGGCGCGTCAGCACGACATGCTTGACGACATCGGCAAAATTGCCGGCATGGTAGGCGTGGCGGTAGTTCATGTGGGACCCCTGCCCCAGCGTGGCGGCGGCGGTTGCGAGTTCGGATTTTCCGGCCGGCCGCCACCAGAACGCAGGGATAGCAGGAAGCCGATCAAGCCGACCGCCATCAGCGAAAAGCCTATCGGCCGCGCGCGGCCGTCGATCTCGCCGACGCCGGAGCGCAAGACAAGGTCGACCGCTCGCATCGGTATGTCCTCGGCATCGCCCGGGCCGACTGTGAAGAGGTAAGCGCCAGGGCTGACGGTGGCGATCAGGCCGGCCTCGTCGCGAAAGATCTTGTCGGGCAGTTGCGGGCTGGCCTGCCGGGGATTGTCCACATGGTTGAACTGCAGCGTCGAGGCAAGCACAGTGCGGCCATTGGTGGCCGCGGTCAGCGTCAATACCGTGCGCTGCTGCGAAACGATGCGCTCGGCCCTGGCGGTCAGGTCGACCAGCACCCGCACCGGCGCATCGCGATCTTTGAGCGATACGGTCAACGGCCTGAACCGGCCCTGCTCATAGACTCGCCAGGTGCCGATTTCGCGACCGGAAAAATTGCTCACCACCCAGGGGTAGATGAGACCGATGCCGGTGCCGGAGAGCAGGATCAGGACAAACAGAAAGCGCATCGAAAACCTTGGCTATTTCTACTTCTGCTCGCTATGGCTGCCGCCTTGCGCGGACCTGTCCAGGGTAGCAGTGCGGATCCGCTCCATCTCGTCCAGAAGCATCTCCAGGCCAAGATCGAAGGTTTTGTCGAATTCAGCGGTGCCGAAGTAGCGTCCCGCGGTGGCGATGTTGGGGAAATCGCGCTCAAGCTGCTCACGGCCGACCGTTGTGACGGCCGACGGGCCCTTTGAGTAACCGGCGGTCTCGTCGAGCACCGCCCCCGACAGATAGTACCCCACCGCACGGAACAGCCTTGCGGCCATTTCCTGATCGAAGCCGCCGTCATTGAACAAGCCTACGATGTTGTCGATATAGGCAAGGCAAATGGGCGAATTCATCCGGTAGCTGAGAAAATAGCTCGCGAAGGCCGGATGCTCGCGACCGATACGCCGATAATCCAACACCACCATGCGCATCCTCTGGCGCCATGGCAGATCCGCATCCGGCATCTTCAACGGACCAATCAGCCTGTCGACCAGCGCCTCAAAGAGATGCGCCTGCGAGGGGAAGTGATGATAAATGCTCATTGCCTCGCAACCAAGTGCGGCCGCCAGCTTGCGCATCGAAAAGCCGGCAAGCCCTTCCCTCTCGATCACCTCGAAAGCCGCGTCCTCGATCATCTCGCGCGACAGACGTCCGCGCGCTCTCTTTTTCTTGATTGATTGATCCATTGCGCCGCTTGACAACTTACAGTGTAAGGTTCATTTTCACCGTTACCTTACATCGTAAGGCTAACAAAGACCAGAGGAGAAAAACCATGTCGTACCATCGCGTCGTCAAATCCGTGCAATCTTCATCCAAGCATGTGTTCCTGTTCGCTGCCGCAGCCTGCGTGCTGTCGCTCGGCACCGCGCCGGGCCACGCCGACGACTATGACGCAACCCTCAAGGACATACAGTCGACCATGGGCGGTGTACCGAGCTTTGTGAAGCAGTTTCCCAAAACCGGTCTGCCTGGTGCCTGGGCCGAGGTCAAGGCCATCGAACTCAGCGACAAGACGGTGCTGCCGCCCAAGGTCAAATCGCTGATCTCCCTGGCCGTGGCGGCACAGATTCCTTGCACCTACTGCATCTGGTCGGACACGCAGGACGCCAAGCGCGCCGGCGCAACCGACGAGGAGATCCAGGAAGCCGTGGCGATGGCGGCGCTGACGCGCCACTGGAGCACCATCTTCAACGGCATGCAGGTCGATTTCGATACATTCAAAAAGGAAATGGGCGGGCAGTAAGCCCGCCGGCAAGAAGGAAATGGGCGGGCAGTAAGCCCAAGAAATGGGCGGGCAGTAAGCCTCAATGGCACTACAGAGATGACTCGGTGCGCGGGTCGTCTCTGGTCCGCGTTTCGGCCTTAGGCGCTGCTCTCACGCCTTGCGCTCCCAGCGGCGGTCCGCGGTCTGCTGCCAGTAGGTGACGGCGTGGCCCGCGTCCTTCATCGTCTTCCAATGCGCCCGGGCCATCTCGACCTGGGCCGCGTCATGGCCATCGAACAGGAACACCGCACGCTCGTAGCCGCCAAGATCGGGCGGCGCCGCGCCGTCTACCAGGAACCTAATCTTGGCTTCGTTGGGATTGCCGTCGCCGGTGGTCAACAGGATTGGTTGTTCAGCTGGGTAAGCTTCGCGATCGGTCGCGTGTGCCAGGAAGGAATCATCGCGGAAAGTCCATAGATGCTGGTCGAGCGCGTCGCGCCGCTCCTCGGTGCCGGTCTGCACCACGGCGCGCCAGCCACGATCGATGCTGCGCTCGAGCAGGCCGGGCAATGTATCCTCCAGCGTCGATTCGGTCAGATGGTAGAACAGCACATCGGCCATGGATCGACGTCAGCTCTCGTAGTGATCACGTACCAGCCGGTCCAGCAGCCGCACGCCGAAACCCGAACCCCACGACTGGTTGATCTCGTTCAATGGCGAGCCCATCGCGGTACCGGCAATGTCGAGATGCGCCCAGGGCGTGTCCTTGACGAAGCGCTGCAGGAACTGCGCGGCGATGATCGCGCCGCCGTAGCGGCCACCGATGTTCTTCATGTCGGCGTTCTTGGAATCGATCAGCTTGTCGTATTCGGCGCCGAGCGGCATGCGCCACAGCCGTTCCTGCGTTGACTGTCCGGCCGCGGTCAGCCTTTGCGCCAGTTCGTCGTTGTTGGAGAACAGGCCGGCATAATGCAGGCCGAGCGCAACCATGATGGCGCCGGTCAGCGTCGCCAGGTTGACCATGAATTTCGGCTGGAAGCGGTCGTTGCAGTACCACAGCGCGTCGGCCAGGACGAGACGCCCCTCCGCGTCGGTGTTGAGCACCTCGATGGTCTGTCCCGACATCGAGGTGACGATGTCGCCCGGGCGCTGGGCATGACCGTCGACGGCGTTTTCGACAAGACCGATGATGCCGACGACATTGGCCTTGGCCTTGCGCGCGGCGAGCGCATGCATCAACCCGGTCACGGCGGCAGCGCCGCCCATGTCGCCTTTCATGTCCTCCATGCCGGAGGCCGGCTTGATCGAATTGCCGCCGGTGTCGAACGTGACGCCTTTGCCGACGAAGGCGACCGGGCTGTCCTTGGCCTTGCCGCCGTTCCATTGCATAACCGCCATGCGGGCGCCTCGGGGCGAGCCTTGCGCAACACCCAGCAGCGAGCCCATGCCGAGCTTCTTCATCTCCTTCTCGGTCAGGATCTCGACCTTGACGCCGAGCGCCTCGAGGTCCTTGGCGCGGGCGGCGAACTCGACGGGTCCCAGCACGTTTGCCGGTTCGTTGACGAGATCGCGCGCCAGAAGCACACCGTCGATCACCGCCTCGGCATCGGTGAAGGCCTTCTTGGCGCCCGCCGGGTCAGCGGTATGGATGGTCACCTTGACCGGCTTTTTCGAATCGGCCTTGCCGCCCCCCTGGCCGTCGTCCTTATCCTTCCTGGTCTTGTACTTGTCGAAGGAATAGCCGCGCAAAAGAATGCCCGCCGCGAGGTTCGCGGCGTCCTTGCCATCGGGCGAGGCACCGGCCAGGTCGAGGACCACGGCCACGTCGGTTGCCTTGCGCAGCGATGCCGCAATGGTGCCGCCGAGCTTCAGCCAGGCATACTCGTCGAGCCCCGACACCCTGCCGGCGCCGATCGCGACCAACCTGTCGAGCGATGTTGCTTCGGGCGCCAGGATTTCGACAGTGCCGGCGAACTTGCCGGTAAACTCGGCGACCGGGAAAGCCCGATCGAGCGTCTTGCCCGGATCGTAAGCCCTGGCCGCATCGCTCAAGCCATCATCCGCCGACAGCACGAAGACCGTGCCCTTTCTGTTCGCCGCCGACTGGGGCGCGACGAATTTTGCAAAGGCGATCGATGGTCTCGGGTTCATCATGTCCTGCTTTCGGGGATTGCGCGATGATGCGCGAAGCGGTTTGAAGCTATCCGCGACATTTGGTCGTTTTCCGGCATTTGGCAAGACTTTGCCAAAATGGCTACCCATATGAGACATGGAATCGATGGCGATTCGTCGCGGCACGGCCCGCTTAATGCCGCAACCTGTTGTTAACCATCGATGTTCGTCCTTTCTTATCCATTGCCGCCGACACTCCGGCCTACTGCGGCACGCGACGTGGGACGGGAACCGGCTCGCCTGCCCGACGCAGCCCAACGGAGCCAGTTGTGCGGGCGTCGCCGGACAGCTACCTTTGGCGTGGTGGCATGATGCCGTTCGAGAAAATCGAGTAAAGCCTTCATGAAGGTCGTTGAACGCTACATCATGCGCCGCGCTTGCGTGGTCTTCCTGGCAGCACTGGTCTGGACGCTGGCCATCGTGTGGACGACGCAGGTACTGGCCAAGATCAACCTGGTCACCGACAGCGGTCAGTCAGCCTTGACCTTCTTCGAGGTCGCGTCTCTTATTCTCCCCTCCATCGTTCCGATCGTCGTGCCTTTCGCGCTCGTGGTGGCTGTCGCCCAGACACTCAGTGTGATGAATTCGGATTCGGAACTCGCGGTGGTCAACGCATCGGGCGCCTCGCGCTGGACCATCGTGCGGCCGATCATGCTGCTGGCGCTGGCCGCCAGCGTCTTTTCATTCGCGGTGGACAACGGCATCGACCCCTATGCAAGACAGAAGAACCGCGCCCTGGTGGCGGAGTCGCGCGCCGACCTTTTGTCGCTGATCATCCAGGAAGGCACGTTCCGGAAGATCGAGGACGGACTGTTCCTGCAGATTGGCGAGCGGCTTCCCGACAACCGGCTGGGTGGCATCTTCGTCGCCGATTCGCGCGAGGAAGGCGTCAATCTCGTCTATTATGCGAAGACCGGCAGCATCATCGAACGCGGCGGCGAAAAGGTGCTGATGATGAATGACGGCGTCATCCATCGCAAAACGCTGACGGGCGACCTCAGTGTCATCCGGTTCACGTCCTATGCCTTCGACATGTCGGCCTTCATGTCCGCGGCCAACCAGGTGACGCTCCTGCCAAAGGACCAGACGACCCAGTATCTGCTCAATCCAAGCCCTAACGACAAGAACTATCAGCAAAATCCGCAGGAGTACCGGGCCGAGGTCGACCAGCGGTTTTCGGAATGGACATACTCCATGGTTTTCGCCCTGATCGCGCTCGCGGTCGCGGGAGACGCGCGTTCGCATCGCGAGGCGCGCGTCAATCCGCTGATCACGGCCATCGCGATATCGCTGTTCGTGCGCTGGCTGGGTTTCTTCGCCGCGAGCAAGGCCGACGAAGTCCCGCAATATTCCTATGTGGTCTATGGCGTGCCGATCGTGGCTTCCGCGGTGGCGATCTGGTTCATCGTGTCGAACCGGACCATGGAACTGCCGGTTGCCTGGGCGGACTGGATGACAAACCTGGCCAACCGCATCGGTGACGGCTGGAATGCCCTCAAGTTGCGTCTATCCAGGCGTGACACCTCAGGCCAAGGAGCCGGCTGATGGGCTGGACGCTGGGCCGTTACTTCTTCTTCCGCTACGTGGCGATCACGATCTGGTTCTTCCTCGGCCTTCTGGCGCTGGTATTCCTTATCGATTTCACCGAACTGTCCGGCCGCACCACCGGCCTGCCGGGGTTCACCTATGGCACGGCAATGGCCATTTCAGGCCTTCGCATGCCGATGATCATGCTGCAGACGGTGCCGTTTGTCGGCTTGTTCTCGGCGATGGCGACGCTGGTGTCGCTTAACCGACGTTACGAACTCGTCATCGCGCGCTCCGCGGGCGTTTCCGCCTGGCAGTTCCTTTTGCCATGCTGCATCGGCGCACTGCTGTTCGGCGCCGTGTCGGTCGGGATCATCAACCCGCTCGCCGCGCACGCCTTCTCCTTGTCCGAACAGATCGAGACCGAGCTGCGCTCCGGCAAATCCAACACGGTTTCGGCCGATGCCGCTCCCTGGATCCGCCAGAAAACCAGTTCCGGCGACACGATCATCGGCGCGCGCGCCATCCTCGACCAGGGTCTGGAGATGTCCGACGCGGTCTTTTTCATCCTCGACCAGCAAGGCAATATCGTCGAGCGCAAGGATGCGGCGCGTGCTTACCTGCGCGACGGCTATTGGGAATTGCAGGATGTGAAGATCTTCAGGAACGGCTCCATCCAGCCCGTCGCGAACGATCGTGTGCCGACCAATCTGAAGCCGGAATTCGTGCAGGAGCGGCTGGCGCGCCCGGAGACGATTCCCTTCTATGACCTGCCCGGAAAAATCGAGGTTGCCCGTTCCTTCGGCCTCAAGGCAAATGCCTTTGCCATGCAGTTTGATTCGCTGGTGGCGTTGCCATTCCTCCTCGTCGCCATGACGCTGATTGCGGCAACAGTTTCAATGCGATTTGCGCGAATGGGGCAGTCGGGAACGATGATTCTGGGTGGCGTCGTTGCCGGGTTTCTGCTTTATGTCGTTTCGGTGCTGGTGAAGGCGTTCGGCGTGGCGGGGTTCGTGCCGACTGCCATAGCCGCCTGGGTGCCGGTCGTGGTAGCTATGTTCTTCGGGGTGACTTTCCTGCTATACAAGGAAGACGGCTAGTGAGGGAGGCGTTTTTGCCCAGCGACAGGCAGGCCCGTTTGGCGCGCCTTTATGCGGCGAGCGCCTTGGCGTGCCTGGTCGCCTGCGGCGTCCCGCTGTCGGCGTTCGCACAGGATGTCGGCAACATGGCGACCACGGTTCCGTCCGGCTCGCAGATGCTGCTGGCGGCAGACACCCTGGAATATAACAACGACAACCAGACAGTGACCGCCATCGGCGGCGTGCAGATCGACTATGGCGGCAACCGCCTCGTCGCCCAGAAGGTCGTGTACGACCGCAACACCAAGCGGATGGTTGCCAGCGGCAATGTCGAGATCGTCAACAGCGACGGCACCAAGATCAATTCGCAGCATATCGACATCACCGACGATTTCGCAGACGGCTTCGTCAACGCGCTGCGCGTTGAAACCGTCGACAAGGCCTATTTCGCCGCCGAAAGCGCCGAACGCATGGGCGGCGTGCTGACCACTTTCCATAATGGTGTCTACACCGCCTGCGAACCGTGCGAGGACAAGCCCGACAAAGCGCCGACATGGCGCGTCAAAGCCAGGAAGATCATCTGGAACGGTGAGAAGAAGACGGTTCGCTTCGAGAGCGCGAATTTCGAGTTCTTCGGCTTTCCGCTGGCCTACCTGCCGGCATTCGAGATCGCCGACCCGACGGTGAAGCGCAAGAGCGGCTTCCTGATTCCCAGCATCGGCTACAACAGCCATCTGGGATATAGCGTCAAGGTCCCCTACTATTTCGCTCTTTCCCCAACATATGACCTGACGGTGACCGGAAGCGGCTATACCAAGCAGGGCTTCCTCGGCGAAGCCGAATGGCGCCAGCGCTTCAACAATGGCGAATACACTTTTAAGATCGCCGGGATCCAGCAGCAGAATCCGGACGCCTTCATCGACAGCGCCGCATTCCCCTCGACCGCTGGTCACAATATCGATTCCGGCGCGGTGGGCGATCCGAACAAGTTCCGCGGCATGATGGGCACGCAGGGGCAGTTTGCGATCAACGAACGCTGGAATTTCGGCTGGGACGTGCTGTTGCAGACCGACAAGGATTTCTCGCACACCTACAACATCGGCAAGTACAACGAATACGTCCACCAGTCGTCGGTCTATCTGACCGGTCTCAACGACCGGAACTATTTCGACGTGCGCGCCATGCATTTCGAAGTCCAGGAAAACACGCTCAACGACAACGTCGCGGCGAGAAGCGGCCAGCAGCCCTGGGTGCTGCCCTCGCTCGACTATGCCTATATCCCCGACGCGTCGGTCGCCGGCGGCCAGTTGTCGCTCAATGTCAATACGCGCGTCATCCGCCGCGAAGATCTCGACGAGACATATTTCACCCCTTACTACCCCCCGTCAGGTACGCAGCGCGTGCGTGGCATCGAAGGCGAGTCCAGCCGTCTTACCGCCGAGGCCGAGTGGAAACGGAGCTTTGTCACCGATGACGGGTTGGTGCTGACACCGTTGCTGGCGCTGCAAGGCGACGTCGACTATGTCAGACCATCATCGGCCTCGCTTACCGCGATCAACCAGATGGCGACGAATCTGGGCGAGCAGGACGACATGCGCTCGTCCTTTGCCCGCTACATGGCGACCGCCGGGCTCGAGATGAGCTGGCCCCTGTTGTTCTCGCTGGCCAGCGGGTCGAGCCACGTTGTCGAGCCGATGGCTCAGGTGTTCCTGCGCCCGAACGAACAGTATGTCGGCGGCCTCTCCATTCCGAACGAAGACGCGCAGAGCATGGTTTTCGATGCGACCACGCTGTTCGAACGCGACAAGTTCTCCGGCTACGACCGCATCGAGGGCGGCTCGCGTGCCAATGTCGGGCTGCGCTACTCCGGCTCCTATATCAATGGCTGGGGCACCAATGCGATCTTCGGCCAGTCCTATCAGATCGGCGGCGAAAACTCCTTCGCGGCACCTGATCTGGTCAATGTCGGCGCAAATTCGGGGCTCGAGACCACCAAGTCAGACTATGTCGGCCTGTTTGGCATAACCAGCCCCAATGGATTCGCGGCCTCGATCAGCGGCCGTTTCGACGAACAGAGCTTCGAGATCCGCCGCGCCGAGTTTAAAGCCGCCTATTCCGGCCTGCCGGTGTCGTTGAGCGCCAAGTATGCCTTCATCCAGGCCCAGCCGCTCTATGGTTTCACGACCGACCGTCACGAGGTCACGCTCGGCGCATCGACGCATCTTGCCGAGAACTGGCGCGTGTTCGGAACGGGAACCTACGATTTGCAGGAAGGCCTGCTGGTCAAGGACGGGGTGGGCTTCGCCTACAACGATTCCTGCTTCACTTACCTGATGACGTACGCGCAGTCGCGTGACCTGAACACCAGGGAAGTGACGCAGAGCATCGGATTCAACCTGTCGTTCCGTACCCTCGGCGATTTCGGCTCGTCGACCAACGCAGTCGACACCATCCAATAAGCGGCGACATCGTTTCGCCGCATAGGGCTGGCACGGATTCGCGTATCCGGAAGGGGACGGAATTGGGCGGAGCCGGGATAGAATTGGGATGCCTACGATGAGGAAATACCTCTTTTCAGCAGGGTTCGCGTTGCTTGTGGCCGCGACATCCGTGTCAATGACAGTGATGACGCCGCCGGCTTTCGCCAGCGAGATCAAATACGTCGTCAACGACATAGCAATCACCACTGGTGATATCGCCCATCGTGCCGCCTTCCTGAAGCTGCAGCGCAAGAAGGGCGACGCTGCCCAGGAAATGATCGACCAGACGCTGCGCATGGCCGAGGCCAGACGGCTTGGCATCCGTATCAGCGATGCCCAGGTCGAGGCCGCCTACCAGCGCTTTGCCACCAACAACAAGATGCAGCTCGGCCAGCTCAACGGCGTCATGGAAAAATCCGGCGTCGGCAAGGATCATTTCAAGGAGTTCATCCGCGCCCAGATGGCATGGAACCAGGCCCTGAGCGCCCGTTACCGTTCCGGGGAAGGTGGCAGCGTGACCGAACAGGACGCGGTGCGGCGCATGCTTGACAAGGGCGGAGCCAAGCCGAGCGCCATGGAATACATGCTGCAGCAGGTCATCTTCGTCGTGCCAGCGGCCGAACGCAGCGCGACGCTGGCCAAACGCAAGCGCGAGGCCGACGCCATGCGTGCCCGCTTCAACGGCTGCAACACGACGCGCGAGTTCGCCAAAGGCCTGATCGACGTCACCGTTCGCGACCTCGGACGGATTCTGGCGCCGCAACTGCCGCCGGACTGGGCGGAGCAGATCAAGGCGACCAAGGTCGGCGGCGCCACCGTCACACGCGAGACCGAACGCGGCGTCGAATTCATCGGCATCTGCTCGTCGCGCGAAGTATCCGACGACAAGACGGCCCAGATGGTGTTCCAGAGCGAAGGCTCCAGCGACAAGGCCGCCGACGATCTCAGCAAGAAATATGTCGACGAGCTGAAGGCGAAAGCCCGCATCGTCAAGCGCTGACGTGAGCAGCACGATGACCGCGCTGGCGTTGAGCGTCGGCGATCCGTCCGGTGTCGGCCCTGAAATCGCCATCGCCGCCTTCCTTGCGCGGAACGCCGTCGGCTTGCCCGCCTTCTACCTGCTGGCCGACCCGGCCGTGGTCGCATCGCGCGCACGCCACCTTGGCGTCTCGCTGCCTGTCGAGGAAGTGACGCCGGTGCAGGCGATCGAGGTCTTTGGCCGCGCCTTGCCGATCGTTCCCCTGACGGCGCGCTTCATCGACAGCCCCGGGCGGCCCGACCCGG
>NZ_JAPYKP010000158.1:0-14540 GCF_037179725.1 Mesorhizobium sp. Cs1321R2N1
AGCGCGCCGTCGCCGGCGCGCAGGGCGGCCTCGATCAGCGTGAGATCGATGACGTCGCGCTGCGCGTGGCTGCCGCCAAAGCGATGGGCGATGGCCCGGATCGGACCGATCAGCCGGATGGTTTCGGCGTAGTTGCCCTCTCCGAACGCCTTGATCGCAAGCGTCAGGGGATGGCCGACATCCCTGGTGAATGCGGCGTTGTCGTCACTGCCGCGCATCGCCTCGCGCTGTGCTTCGAGCAAGATCCGGGCCGGAGCGCCGAGGCCGGCGCCGACGAAGGCCATCATCGCATGGGCGTCGTTGAAGGCATAGTTGCCGGCGCGGGCCTTGGGCACCCAATTGGCGGCCAGTGTTGCCCAGCGGTCACCGACATCGACGCCGCCAAGATGGAGCCGCCACAGGATCGCCGACGCATCGACCATGTTGAGCGCCAGCGTCGATCTGGCGCCGTAGATCGGCCCGTCATAGAGCTCCAGCACCTCGCCGGTCTCGCCGAGATCGTAGTGGAACAGCGCCAGATGCCACCAATTATGGACCTGGAGGAAGCTCTCCTTCGTCCAGGCTTCGGGATCGGCACGCATCCAGGCGATGCCATCCCTTTGCCGGCTTTGCATCTCCATCACATGGGCGACCGCATGTTGCGCCCAGCCGTCGCGCGGTTCGATCTCGACCGCTGTACGACCGAGCCTTTCTGCCTGCGTATATTCGCCCATCTCTTCGAGCCCAAAAGCCTGCATGCCGAGGATGGCGTGGTAACCCGGCATGTCGGTCCGCCATGAGGACAGGGCACGGGCGATGCGGTCGCGCAGCATGCGGGCGTTGCCGGTGAAGAAATCGACCTGGTGTCCGACCTGGAGCGCCACGGCGTCGAGCGGGAAATCGATCGCTATGTCCTGCAGGATGCCGGAGGCCTGATGCCAGCGTCCGTTGGCGAGGTGGCCGAGGGCCGAGACATGCGCCCGCTCGCGCGTTGTCGCGGCAAGCGGCAGCGCCGCCTCGTGGCAGGTCCTGGCCATGGCCGTCGCCTCCGGTTCGGTGGCAAGGCCGAAAAGGTAGCCCTTGAAGACATGCGCCATGACGAAACCGGGGTCCTGCGCGATGGCGCGGTCGATGGAGTTCACCGGATCGCCAACGAAACACTGCAATTCGCGCACGGCCTGGCCGTAGGGTGCGAATCCCGCGTCCGTCGCGCCCGAAAATGCCAAGCCGAATGCGTCCCGGATAGTCATGCGAGAGTCCTTGGTCGGCGCCCGATGGACATGATGCCCCTCGGTCCAACATGATCTTAAAGCATGGGCCACGGCGACGCCAAATCACGGACACATCTGCACCATGTCAGCTGTTTTTGCAGTTCATCAACCATGAGAGGAAGATTAGGCTTTGTAAAAGCGAACGAATTGTGGCTTCATTGCGGCGCGGGTAAGGGGCTTAAATCGCGATCTGAGAGGGGACGCGATGCGGCACTTTGAAATACAGCTTCCGAACAGCGGCTCGGAGCACATCGGCAAGGCTATTTCTTTGGCGCGGCGAAGGCCAAGGCGAATCAATCTTGGGTTTATTAGCTTACTTGCAACTACATCGCTGATGTTGCTGCCTGGCTCCGCGGCCTTCGCGGCATGCGTGCTGGTTCCGTCTCCGGGCAATGACACCTTCACTTGCGATAGTGGCGATTCGGGCGGCAGCCTCAACGATATCAACGGCAACAACACGCTGACCTTTTCCGCCGGCGGTACCGGCCAGGTGAGCGGCAACGTCACTTTCGGCGCCGGCACGGACCGCATCGACATGCAGTCCGGCACCATCACCGGCACGGTCGATCAGGGTGACGGCACGGATTTCTTCACCATCGGCGGCGGCATCGTCTCCGGCAATGTCCAGCAGGGCGCCGGCATCGACGACTTCAACATGAGCGGCGGCCTGGTCGGTTCGCTGAACCAGGGCGACGGGCTGGACACCTTCACCATGACCGGCGGGCGCATCATCGATTTCTTCGACGACGGCGACCGTGCCGTGATGACCGGCGGCCGCATCGGCCGTGTCAACATGAAGCTCGACAAGAACTATTTCAACATGTCGGGCGGCACCATCGACCGCAACCTCGTCACCGGCTTCGATCAGGACACCATCATTCTCTCCGGGGGCACGATCGGCGGCAACATCAGCGTCAGCGGCGGCAACGACAGCGTGACGATAACAGGCGGCATGGTAGGCGGCGATGTGCTGATGAGCTTCGGCGCCGACAATTTCGTCTGGAACGGCGGCGGCATCATCTATGGCTCGGTCGACCTCGGCGCCGACAATGATACCGCCAAGCTCAGCAATCTCACCAAGGCCAATCTTGGCGGAGCCGATGCGCTGAATGGCGGCCTGGGCACCGATGCGCTCACCTTCGACAACGTCAAGCTGGACGGCATCGCCGGGGTCCAGAACTGGGAAACCATCGACGCCACCAACGACACCCAGCTGATCCTGGACGGCAATCTCGTGCTGGGCGACAGCGGCACGGGCACCGGAAAGCTCAGCGTCGACCAGGCAAGCACGCTCTATGGCGGCGGCTTCAACAGCTCCATCCAGGCCTTTACCGCGGGACAGCTGGCCGAAGTGGTCAATGCCGGCCGCATCGACCTGATCAACGGCAGCACCGGCGCCACCGATCGCCTGACCATATCGGGCAATTATGTCGGGATGGGCGGGTTGCTCCTCCTCCAGACCGAGCTTGGCGACGACAGCTCCGCTTCCGACCGGCTGGTGCTGTCCGGCGGCACGGCCTCGGGCTCGACCGGCATTGCCGTGGTCAATGTCGGCGGCGCCGGGGCGCAGACCACGTCCGACGGCATCATGCTCGTCCAGGCGGTCAACGGCGCCACGTCGAGCGCCGGCGCCTTTGCCCTTGATGCGCCGGTCGCTGCCGGCGCCTTCGAATATTATCTCTTCAAGGGCGGCGTCAGCGCCGGGAGCGAGCAGAACTGGTATCTGCGATCGACCCTGAACACACCGGCAACACCGGCCGCTGGGCCGTCGGCGCTCGAACCGCCGCCGCAGCCAGAGCCGGAGGCGCCGCGGACCGAGCCGCCGCCACCACCGTCCGAGCTGCCGCCGGTGCCGGTGCCGACCGATGGCGACATCAACAACCCGCCGGTCGATTCGACACCGCCGGTGCAGGCGAGCGACCCCGAGCCCCAGGCGCCACCGGCACCGCCGCCAGCGCCGCCAGCGGATCCGCCACCGCCGCCGCCGGTGGTGCCGACCGCCGTGCCGGACCTGCCGACGCCGGCAGCCGGCGAGACGATCCTGCTCTACCGCGTCGAGGTGCCCACCTACTCGGCCTTGCCGCCGGTGGCCGAGCATCTGGCGATGACGACACTAGGCACCTTCCACGAGCGGCGGGGCGAACAGAGCCTGTTGTCGAACGCGGAGCTGTCGCCGGTCTGGGGCCGCATCTACGGCCAGGACGCCAAGATGGGCTGGTCGGGAACGGTGTCGCCGTCCTTCGACGGCACCTTGTTCGGCCTGCAGGCGGGCTTCGACGTCTTCGGACGCGAAACCGCGGCCGGCGCAATCGATCGCGCCGGCCTGTTCGTCGCCTATGCCAGCATGAAGGGCGATGTGCGCGGCCAGGCACTGGGGCAGAATGATCTGTCCGTCGGCAAGCTCGACGCCAACGGCACCAGTGTCGGCGGCTACTGGACCCGCATTGGCCAGGGCGGCTGGTACCTCGACGGCGTCCTCATGGCCACCTTCTTCGGCGGCGACGCCACGTCGTCGCGCGACGTCGGTATCGATATTGGCGGAACAGGTGTCACCGCCTCACTGGAGGGCGGCTATCCCATAGCGCTGGCGCAGGGCTGGACGCTCGAACCGCAGGCGCAACTGATCTGGCAGCATCTGTCGCTCGACGATACCAAGGATCGTTTCTCGTCGATTTCCTTCGACAGCGACGGCAGCGTCACCGGCCGGCTGGGCGCTCGCCTGCAAGGCGAGACCACTGTCAACGGCATAGCGCTGCAGCCTTACCTCAAGGCCAATATCTGGCATGATTTCGGCGGCACCGACCGTGTCAGATTCGACACCACCGACATCTCGACCGAGGGCAGGTCGACCTCGTTCGAGTTCGGCGGCGGTATCGTCGCCAAAGTGACGGACAAGGTCAGCATCTTCGCCACCGGCGACTACACCACCAACCTCGGCGACAAACGCCGCATCCTCGAGGGCAATCTGGGCTTCAGCGTCAAATGGTGAAGCAAGCAGCTGTGACGAGGTTCAGCCTGCCTGCAAATGGCCTGACCTGAATCTCAACACACCTTGGATGCGTTTCTCAATTGCTGGACCGCATCGCCACCGTGGCGATGCCCGCGCCGACCAGCAGCGTGCCGCCGGTGCGGTTGAGGATGCGGATCGCCTTGGGGTTGCGCACCACATTGCGGGCGCGTGCCGCGATCAGCGCGTAACCGAAGGCGTTGGCGAAGGCGAGCGCCAGGAACGTCGTCTCGAAAATCAGCATCTGCGTCCAGAAATTGGCATGCCGGTCGAGAAACTGCGGCAGGAAGGCGACGAAGAAGGTGATGCTCTTCGGGTTGAGCGCGGTGACCAGCCAGGCATGCGCCATCATCTTGGCCGACGACACCGTGTCGGTGCGCGGTTCGGCCTTCAGCGCACCGCCGGCGCGGAACAGTTTCACGCCGAGATAGATCAGATAGCCGGCGCCGATCAGCTTCAGGATGGTGAAGACAGTGGCGGAAGCCGCAAGCAGCGCGCCGATGCCCAGCATCGACAGGGTCATGGCGGTGAAGTCGCCGAGCGACACGCCGACGGCCATCGGCAAGGCCGTGCGCCAGCCCTGGCCCAGCGCATAGGACACGACCAGAAGGATGGTCGGGCCCGGGATGATGAGAAGGATGCTCGACGCGGCAGCGAAGGCGGCCCAGTTTTCGAAGGACATGCTCGTCTCCCTTGAGCTTAAAGAAGAGGATAAATCCTTGGGTCCCGAAGAATGTAAAGGGCCGAATCTTTGTTTTCGCGCATTCCGGCTCGGCAACCGGCACAATTGCGCCAGCGGCAACTCGGTGTCAGTTCGCGCCGCTTAGCAAACGCAAGCAGGACAAGGCATTCACGCTTTATCAACCATGAATGATGAAAATGCCCGCTATCCGGCCGGACCGTGCTTCCCGCCGAAAGCGTAGGGTTTGGGTATATGCGTGAGTTGCCGCAAGGTCCGACGCCGCCACGAAACGGCGACGCAATCGAAACCGATTTTCTTTTCTCCCGCCGCGCCGTCCTGTCCGGGGCCGGCGCTTTGGCGCTGCTTGGCGTCGCCGGCTGTTCGACTTCGGGTGGTGGCGACCTGCCGGCGCTCCAGCTCGACGATACGGTCACGGGTTCGGTGCCGATCCGGCCCTCGATCAGCGTCGACAAGAACATCACCAGCCC
The DNA here is from genome assembly GCF_037179725.1 of Mesorhizobium sp. Cs1321R2N1. Taxonomy (NCBI): domain Bacteria; kingdom Pseudomonadati; phylum Pseudomonadota; class Alphaproteobacteria; order Hyphomicrobiales; family Phyllobacteriaceae; genus Mesorhizobium; species Mesorhizobium sp. Cs1321R2N1. Next base: position 5,428 of record NZ_JAPYKP010000158.1, read on the forward strand.
CGATGTCATGTACGCCTCCTTGACGGACAACGGCTTCAACGTGCCCGAGGTGCCCTATCTCAAGGTCAAGCCGGAATTCCGCCGCCAGATCGTCGTCGACACCACTGGCGAGGCGCCCGGCACCATCGTCGTGCATCTCAAGGAGCGCATGCTCTATCTCGTCCAGCCGGGCGGCGACGCCATCCGCTACGGCGTCGGCATCGGCAAGGACGGCTTCCGCTGGTCCGGTCGCGCCAACATCCAGTACGGCCGGGAATGGCCGACCTGGACGCCGCCGCCCGAAATGATCCAGCGCAAGCCCGAACTGGTGAAGTGGCAGGGCGGCCAGCCCGGCGGCCTCACCAACCCGCTCGGCGCCCGCGCGCTCTACATCTACCAGGACGGCAAGGACACCGGCTACCGCATCCATGGCTCGCCCGAATGGTGGAGCATCGGCCAGGCGATGTCGTCGGGCTGCGTGCGCTTGATCAATCAGGACATCATCGACCTCTACAGCCGGGTGTCGAAGAAAAACCCCGTCGTCGTCGTCTGATCGTCCATCCGTCGGACACTCCCCGTTGCACGATGCCGCAAGACAGGCGAAGGTGACCTGAAAACCATCGCCTAGAGCCGGATGATTTCAGGTCCGTTCGGACCTGAAATCTGAATCCGTCTCTAAATCTAAGAATTAGAGCATGATGTCGTCCGAAAACCGCTTCACACTTTTCGGCATCATGCTCTAGGGAGAAATCAAGCATGGCCGGAACCTTCGTCATCGCGCAGGGCGGCGGCCCGACCGCCGTCATCAACCAGACGGTGGTGGGCGCCACGCTGGAGATACGAAAGCGTCATCCCGGCGCCAAGGTGCTGGGCTCCATCCACGGCGTGCGCGGCATCCGTGACGGCAACTATGTCGACCTTTCCGCCATCCCGGAGGACCGGCTGCGGCTGATCGCCGGAACGCCGAGCGCCGCCCTCGGCTCGACGCGCGACAAGCCGGATGCCGCCTATTGCGAGGTGATCCTGAAGGGCCTGCGGAAGGCTGGCGCCGACGCCTTCATCTATATCGGCGGCAACGACACCTCGGGCACCCAGCAAATCCTGACCGATGCCGCCGGCGGCAAGATCGCCTTCGTCCATGCGCCGAAGACCATCGACAACGATCTCGAGGAAAACGACCATACGCCGGGCTTCATTTCGGCGGCTGAATTCGTCGCCGGCGCCTTCCTGTCCGTCGATCTCGATTTCCGCGCGCTGCCCGGCATCTATGTCGGCATCGTCATGGGCCGGCATGCCGGTTTCCTGACCGCGGCGGCGGCTGCCTGGCAACTCGATCCCGACAGCGGCCCGCATCTTGTCTATGTGCCGGAGCGGCCGTTCTCCGCCGCCGGCTTCATCGACGACGTGCGCGCCACGCTCGACCGCCACAAGCGCTGCATCGTCGCCGTCTCGGAAGGCGTCAGCACCGCCGACGGCAAGGCGCTGGTCGAAAGCCTGGTGCCGGCGGATAAGCTCGAGCGCGACCAGCACGGCAACGTCAAACTATCGGGCAGCGACCTGCCGGCGGCGCTCGAACGGGCATTGGCCGAGGGACTGCCAGGCAAGCGGGCCCGCGTCGACGCACTCGGCTACATGCCACGCGGCTATGTCGGCGCCATCAGCCCGGTCGACGCGCAGGAGGCCTTCGATGCCGGCGCCTTCGCCGTCGGCGTCGCCGAACAGGGCGGCGGCTCGGTGGCTCTGCAATATGATGGCAGCAAGATAGTGCTGAAGAAGGTGCCGCTGAAGAACGTCGCCGGCAAGACCCGCCACATGCCCGACGATTTCATGAAGCCCGACGCCAACCAGCTTTCCGAGACCGGCATGGCCTATCTCAAGCGGCTGGTGCCGGAAAAATACAAGGTCGGAAAGCCGTTCGTCTGATGCCCCGGCTCATACCTGATGCCCCGGCTCATACCTGATGCCCGGCCCTGCACATTATCCGGATTCTCACGTGAACTCAGGCTGGTTCTCCAGGCGCATCGTCGACGACAGGACGACGATGCTGACCGAGCCGTTCGTGCACGACTACGTGCGCGCCAATATCTGGCATTTCATCGGCAGCGATGCCGACCTTCTGGTCGATACCGGCATGGGCATCTGTCCGCTGGCGCCGCAGATAAGGACGCCCGAAGGCAAGCCGCTTCTGGTCGTCGCCACCCATATCCACCTCGACCATGTCGGCTCCCTGCACGAATTCCCGCTGCGGGCCGGGCCAAGGATGAGCGCGGCGCAATTCGAGAGCATGGATGAGGCCGCGACCTACGCCTACATGTTCCATGATCTTGAGGGCGCGGTCTCGAAACTGCCGGCGCCAGGCTGGAAATCGGCCGACTATGCGATACCGCCGGCGCCGTTGACGCGCACGCTCGACGAAGGCGACGTGGTCGATCTCGGCGATCGCCGGTTTCGGGTGCTGCATCTGCCCGGGCACTCGCCGGATTCGATCGCGCTGTTCGACGAGGCCGATGGCCTGTTCTTCAGCGGCGACGCCATCTATGACGACACGCTGATCGACGATTTGCCGGATTCCGACCGGGAAGCCTATCGCAACACGATGCGGCGCCTGCTCGACCTGCAGATCCGCATCGGCCATGGCGGCCACGGCCCGAGTTTCGACGGCAAGCGCATGCGCGAAATCGCGTCGGCCTATCTGCGATCCGTAAGCGCGCTCTGAATTAAATCTTCGTAAGGTCGGGCAAAAACCCTAAATTGGGCCATTCCGGACCCTAAATACCTGGTTGTCGATCCGGCCGGCCGCCATGTACGGCGAGACAGGCCACCCGGTCGTCGACACGCTGACGGGTGCTTTCTCCCACGAGCTGCCCGCGGCGCCGGATCAACTCTCGCCCGGACAGAACGACCATGTCACCCCTAGGTATTCTTCGTAGGCATCGCGTCGCCGCCCTGCTGGGCGCCGCGCTGATCATCTCCCCCGCCGTCGTCTCACTCGCTCAAAATGCCGGCAATGGCGGCTTGAGCAATGTCGCCGCGACGACCCAGACTCCTGTCGCCGGAATAACGGCTCCGAACGGATCGTTCGCGCCAACCGTGGCCGCGACCAAGCCCGCTGTCGTCACCGTCACGACAGTCATGAAAGCGCAGCCGGAAGTCATGAGCGAAGGTTCGCCTGACGGTTCGCCCTTTGGCGGCAACTCGCCTTTCGATGACTATTTCCACCAGTTCTTCGGCGATCAGGGCATGCCTGCTCCCAAGACGCCTCCACAACAGCAGTCGCCGCGCGCCGAGGCGCTCGGCTCGGGCTTCATCGTCAGTGCCGACGGCACCATCGTCACCAACAACCACGTCGTCGACGGCGCGACCTCGATCAAGGTGACGCTCGACGACGGCACGGAGCTTCCGGCCAAGCTGGTCGGTCACGATGCCAAGAACGATCTCGCCGTGCTGAAGATCAAGGCCAACAAGGCCTTGCCGACCATCAAGTGGGGCGACTCCGACAAGCTCATGACAGGCGACCAGGTGCTGGCGATCGGCAATCCGTTCGGCATCGGCACCACGGTAACGGCCGGTATCGTCTCGGCGCGCGGCCGCGACCTGCACAGCGGGCCGTTCGACGATTTCATCCAGATCGACGCGCCGATCAATCACGGCAATTCCGGCGGCCCGCTGGTGGATGTCAGCGGAAATGTCGTCGGCATCAACACCGCGATCTATTCGCCGAACGGCGGCAGCGTGGGGGTCGGCTTCGCCATTCCGTCGGACCAGGCCGAGAAGGTGGTCGCCAAGCTGATGAAGGGTGGCGACATCGAATACGGCTATCTCGGCGTCGAGATCCAGCCCGTCACCCCGGACGTGGCCAACGCAATCGGGCTCGACCATCCCGGCGGTGCCTTGGTCTCGCAGGTCAATGACGGGTCGCCCGCGGCCAAGGCCGGCATCGAAAGCGGCGATGTCATCACCGGCTTCGCCGGGCAGGACGTCAAGGATCCCAAGGATCTTTCGCGGGCTGTCGCCGACGTCGCGCCGGGTGCCAGGGAGACACTGGATGTCTGGCGCAAGGGCAAGGCCGCACAGATTTCCGTCGATGTCGGACGCAACAGCGACGATCTGAAGACGGCATCGACTGGCAACTCCAGCGCGCCGGGCACCGATGGGTCCCGCGCGCCGGCCATCGGGCTCGGCCTGATGGACATCACGTCCGACATCCGCCGGCAGATGAACCTCCCCGAGACCGAACACGGCGCGGTGGTTGCCAGCGTCAATCCCGACAAGCCGGCAGCGACTGCCGGCATCCAGCCGGGCGATGTCATCGTCGCCGTCAACCAGGCCCCGGTGAAGAGCGCGAAGCAGGTGACCCAAGCGATCTCCCAAGCCGGCAAATCCGGACGCAAGTCGGTGCTGCTTCTGGTGGAGCGTGGCGACACGCAGATTTATGTCGCCGTGCCGTTCGCCAATGGCTGACACGTAACACCGGCGTGGCGGGCTTGTGGACAAGCCCGCCACGCCGGGTCTACCGGCTATAATTTGCGCAGCGCCACTTCCTGGACCAGGTGGTCGGCGCCCTTGCGCAGGATCAAGTCGGCGCGGGCGCGCGTCGGCAGGATGTTTTCGCGCAGGTTCTTCAGGTTGATGTTGGTCCACAGGCCTTCGGCGATCGCCTTGGCCGCATCCTCCGACAGCTGCGAATAGCGGTGGAAGAAAGAGTCCGGATTGCGGAAGGCGGTCTCGCGCAGCCGCATGAAGCGGGAAATATACCAATTGTGGATCAGCTTCTCGTCGGCATCGATATAGATGGCGAAGTCGAAGAAGTCCGACAGGAAAGGGACGATCTTGCCGTCCTGCGGCAGCTTGCCCGGCTGCAGCACGTTGATGCCTTCAAAGATCAGGATGTCGGGCCGGTCGATGGTGACGAACTCGCCGGGGATGACGTCATAGGTCAGGTGCGAATAGACCGGCGCGCGGACATCGGGCAACGCCGACTTGATGCCTGACAGGAAACGCAGCAGCGCGCCGACATCGTAGCTGTCGGGGAAACCCTTGCGCTCCATCAGGTTTTCGCGGCGCAGCACCTCGTTGGGCAGCAGGAAGCCATCCGTGGTGATGAGATCGACCTTGGGGCTCGACGGCCAGCGCGCCAGAAGTTCCTTGAGCACGCGCGCCGTGGTCGATTTACCGACCGCGACCGAACCGGCGATGCCGATGATGAACGGCGTCTTGGCCACGTCGATGGCGTTGAAGAAGGCCTGGCGCTGCCTGAACAGAAGCTGGCTCGCCTCGACATGCGCGGACAAAAGCCGCGACAGCGACAGATAGATGCGCTTGACCTCTTCGAGGTCGACCGGGTCGTTGAGCGAACGCAGGCGGCGGAACTCGTCCTCGCTCAGCGTCAGCGGCGTATCGGCCCGGAACCGCGACCATTGCTCGGCCGAGAAGAAGCGAAACGGGGAATATTTCTCGGTTGGCGCGAGCTGATCCATCGAGATACCTGCCCTCCCTCCCGATCAGCCCTTGGGCCGTGACGCCTTCTCGGCCATGCCCGAACGCCCGGTGCGGCCTTCGAGCTCCTTGAGCACGTCATCCAGCGGAACGCCCGCTATGCTGAGGACGACGAGCCAATGATATATAAGATCGGCACTTTCCGAAACGAGGCCCTGTTTGTCGCTCTTGACGGCGGCGATGACCGTCTCGACCGCCTCTTCGCCGAGCTTCTGCGCCGCCTTCTCGATGCCGCGCGCGAACAGTTTGGCCGTCCACGAGTCCGGATCGCCGGAATGGGCGCGGTCGCTGACGATTTTTTCCAGGTCGGAGAGCGAAAATTCGGCCATATCAGTCTATCTTCTTGTTTAAGCCGGATTTTTCCCAGAAGCCGGCTTCGGGAACATGCTCTAGGACCTGTTACCGAGCGAGTCCAGCCGCATCGGCAGGCCGGCCTCGGCCATATGCGCCTTGGCTTGCGCGATGGTGTAGGTGCCGAAATGGAAGATGGAGGCCGCCAGCACAGCACTTGCATGGCCGTCGCGAATGCCTTCGACCATGTGGTCGAGCGTGCCGACGCCCCCCGATGCGATGACTGGCGCGCGCACCGCGTCCGATACCGCGCGGGTCAGCGCGATGTCGTAGCCGGCCTTGGTGCCGTCGCGGTCCATCGAGGTCAACAGGATCTCGCCGGCGCCGCGATCGACCATTTGGCGCGCGAATTCGACGGCGTCGATGCCGGTCTTTTCGCGCCCGCCATGGGTGAAGATCTCCCAGCGCTCGGCCTCACCGGGGCCGGACACTCTCTTGGCATCGATGGCGACGACGATGCATTGGTTGCCGAATTTGTCGGCGGCTTCGGCGACGAAATCCGGGTTCTTCACCGCGGCCGTGTTGATCGACACCTTGTCGGCGCCGGCCAGCAGCAATTTCCTGATGTCGGAGACCTGGCGCACGCCGCCGCCGACGGTCAGCGGCATGAAGCATTGTTCGGCGGTGCGGGCGATGACGTCGAATATCGTCTCGCGATTGTCCGACGAAGCGGTGATGTCGAGAAAGCAGAGTTCGTCGGCGCCGGCGGCATCATAGGCCTTGGCTGCCTCCACCGGGTCGCCGGCGTCGATGAGATCGACGAAATTGACGCCCTTGACGACACGGCCGTCCTTGACGTCGAGGCAAGGGATGACGCGGGCTTTCAGCATCAGCGGCCCTCTATCGTGGCAAGCAGATCTTTGAGCAGTTGGCCGACCAGCGGCGGCACATCGGCCTGGGCATCGAAGGCCGGATCGTAAGCGGAAACGGTGATGCCGACGACCGGCACCGCAAGCGCCACGGCGCAGGCCGCGTCGCGCATCTGCTCCGGGTTCGGCCCGCCAGGGGTGACGTAGCGGTTGGCCTGCAGCACCTTGGGATCATGCACGTCGAGATCGAGATGCATGTGCACGCTGTTGGCGCCGGCTGCTTTCAGTCTTTCCGTCGCTTGCGCCACGCCCGGACATTCCGTCCGGATGACCGGCAACGTTTCGAGAAGTTTTTCCTCCGCCGGATCGAGATCGCGGGCGTTGACGAGCACGCAGCGCGCGGGATCGATCGGCCTGAAGCCGGGAATGGCCGTCGCCATCGGGCGCCAGCACAGGCCGAGCACCGTCGATAGCGCCATGCCATCGAGAAAGCCGTATACGGACGTCTCGGGCGTGTTGAGGTCGCCATGCTGGTCGGCCCAGATGATCGCATCGGCGCCGTCGCCGGCGACCGCGCCGGCACTGGTCAGGCAGTTTCCGGCCAGCACGATGGGAAACCGCCCTCTGTCGCGGGCAATGCGGACCTCGCCCGAGACGGCGTTGCAGACGGCAAAACCGGTGGCGATCTCGCGCTCCTGGTCGGCGCCGACCCTGCCGATGTCCTCGACCGTGACGTCGTGACCGGCAAGGGTCAGGGCATCGACGAGCCCGCCTGATATCAGCGCGTCGGGCCCCTGGCCCATGCCGCCGTGATAGTGGCCGCTGTCATAGGAGGCCAGGATGAGCGAAACCTTCACGATCGCGCCTCCGTCGCCGGCCGGCCCTGCAGGATCGCCAGCGCCTCGGCCGGGTCGATGCGGCCATCATAGAGGGCGCGGCCCGAGATCGCGCCTTCGAGTTTTTGCGCGTCGGGCATGGTCATGCGCACGATGTCGGCGATCGAGGCCAGCCCGCCGGAAGCAATGACCGGGATCGACACGGCGTCGGCGAGGTCGATGGTGGCGTCCCAGTTGATGCCGGTCAGCACGCCGTCGCGGTCGATGTCGGTGTAGATGATGGCGGCGACGCCGGCGCCTTCGAATTTCCTGGCCAGTTCGATGACGCCGAGGCTCGAGGCCTCGGCCCAGCCTTCGACGGCTACCTTGCCGCCCTTGGCGTCGATGCCGACGGCAACCTTGCCCGGAAACGCCTTGCAGGCCTGCCTGACCAGATCGGGATCGCGCACCGCCACCGTGCCGAGGATGACGCGGGCCAATCCACGGTCGAGCCAATCCTCGATCTGCTCCAGCGTGCGGATGCCGCCGCCGAGCTGCACGGGGTTCTTTGTCGCTTTGAGGATGGCGCCGACCGCGGCGTTGTTGACGCTCTGACCCTGGAAGGCGCCGTTCAAGTCGACGACGTGCAGCCACTCAAAACCCTGCTCTTCAAAGGCTTTGGCCTGTGCTGCCGGATCGTCATTGTAGATGGTCGCGGTCGCCATGTCGCCGTGCTTGAGGCGCACGCACTGGCCGTCCTTGAGATCGATGGCTGGAAACAGGATCATACGTTCAGGCGCCTTCAACGATGACGAAATGACCTGATGAAGCGGCAAGCCGGAATTTGGAGGCATGCTGATATTCAGGCGAATGATAGCATTCGACCGCCTTGTCGAAAGACTCGAACTCGACCAGCACATGGCGGTTGCCGGTAGGTCCTTCCGGATTTTCGTGGCGGCCGGCTCGCACGGCGAATTTCGCGCCATACTTCGCGAACGCCACGGCATTGGCCTCGATGTACTGTTTATATATCTCGGGGTCGCGGACATCGATCATCGCCATCCAGTAGCCCTTCTTGCTCATGGTGTTCAGGGCCTCCAGCGCAGGAAATTCGTGATCAGCGCCAGGCCCAGCGCCTGGCTCTTCTCCGGATGGAACTGCGTGCCGGCGAGATTGTCGCGGGCGACCGTGGCCGTCACCGGGCCGCCATAATCGGCGACCGCAACGACCTCGTCCGGGTTCTTTGCATCGAGATGGTAGGAGTGGACGAAATACGCATGCAGGCCCGACGCGCCGGTCGGAATGCCGGAAAACAGCGGGTGCTGGCGCCTCAATTCGATCGTGTTCCAGCCGATCTGCGGGATCTTCAGCGCCGGATCGGAAGGCGTGATCTCCTTGACGTCGCCCGATATCCAGCCGAAGCCGTTGGTGATGGTCTTTTCTAGGCCGCGCTGCGACATCAGCTGCATGCCGACGCAAATGCCCAGGAAAGGCCGGCCCTTGGCGATGGCGACGTCCTCGACCGCCTCCCACATGCCCTCGACGGCACGCAGGCCGGCCGCGCAGTCGGCGTAAGCGCCGACGCCGGGAAGAACGATGCGGTCCGCGGTGCGTACACGGTCGGCATCGGCCGTCAGGTCGATCCGCGCCGATATGCCGGCCT
>NZ_JAPYKP010000159.1:0-14398 GCF_037179725.1 Mesorhizobium sp. Cs1321R2N1
CGCTGGCGATCGCCGCGGCCCAGCCGGTTTCGGTCCACGTCCACGCGCTGCAGGCGATGGCCGATCTCAGCATCACGCCTGGCCATGCCGGACCGGTCGCCGCCTCGATGATCATCATGAGCGGCGATTTCGGGCCGCTCGACGCCAAGGAAGTGACGCTGGTGCTGTCGAAACCCGATTCCGGCATCGAGCCGCTGAACCGCGCGGCAACCAGGCCCGGCGACGGCAGCTGGCGTGTCGACAACCTCATCATCCCGGTTCCCGGCCGCTGGACGGTGCGCATAGACATACTGGTCTCGGACTTCGACATGGTGAAGATCGAGGCGCCGATCGACATCAGGCCGTAATGGCCGCGACAACACAATTGGGCGAGGCGGTTGACGCGGGCCTGAAGGCCCGTCAATCATCCAAGCAATAATGGGCATCGAGGCAAGAACGGGCTCGAGCTCGAAAACACCAGATCCGGAAACAGGGAAGAAAAGATGGAAAAAGCCGAAATCGGCCTGATCGGCCTTGGCACGATGGGCTCCAACCTGGCGCTGAACATCGCCGAGCACGGGCACCGCATCGCCGTCTTCAACCGCACCAAGGCTCGCACGGACGCTTTCGTCGAGAACGCCGGTGCGCTCAGGGACATGGTCATTCCTTGCTACAGTCTGGAGGAACTCGCCGCGGCGATCCGGCCGCCACGCCCGATCGTCATCATGGTGCTGGCCGGCAAGCCGGTCGACGAGCAGATCGAAGCCTTGCGCGGCGTGCTGTCCGACAACGACATCGTCATCGATGCCGGCAACGCCAATTTCCGCGATACGATGCGGCGCTTCTCGGAACTGTCCGGCTCGGGCTTGACCTTCATCGGCATGGGTGTCTCCGGCGGCGAGGAGGGCGCGCGCCACGGACCGTCGATCATGGTCGGCGGCACCGAAGACTCCTGGAAGCGTGTCGAGAAGGTGCTGACCGCCATCTCCGCCAAGTTCAAGGACGAGCCCTGTGCCGCCTGGCTCGGCACTGACGGCGCCGGACATTTCGTCAAGACCATCCACAACGGTATCGAATATGCCGACATGCAGATGATCGCCGAGATCTACGGCATCCTGCGCGATGGTCTGGGCATGGGGCCGAAAGAGATCGGCACGATGTTTTCCAACTGGAACAAGGGCCGGCTCAATTCCTACCTGATCGAGATCACCGCCAAGGTGCTCGCCGCCGACGATCGGAAGACCGGCAAGCCGGTGGTCGACATCATCCTCGACCGCGCCGGCCAGAAGGGCACCGGCAAATGGTCCGTTATCGAGGCGCAGCAGCTCGGCATTCCGGCGACAGCGATCGAAGCGGCGGTGGCGGCGCGCGTGCTGTCGTCGATCAAGGACGAACGGCAGGCAGCCGAAAAAGCCTATGGCAATATCGGCGTGACGAAAATTTCCGGCGACAAGGACGCGCTGCTGAAAGACCTCGAACTGGCGCTGTTCGCCGGCAAGATCGCCGCTTACGCGCAGGGTTTTGCGGTGATGAGCGGCGCTTCGAAGGTGTTCAACTGGAACCTGCCGATGCCCACCATCGCCAAGATCTGGCGCGCCGGCTGCATCATCCGCTCGCAGATGCTCGACACGATGGCCGAAGCGTTCGGCAGCGGCGGCGCTTTGACCAACCTTTTGATGGCACCGGCCTTTATCACCATGATGCAGGAGGCGCATCCGTCGCTGCGACGTGTCGTCGCGAGGGCTTCCGAGGCCGGTGCGCCGGTGCCGGCGCTGTCTTCGGCGCTTGCCTATTTCGACAGCTACCGCCAGGGCCGCGGTACCTCGAACCTGATCCAGGCGCAGCGCGACTTCTTCGGTGCGCATGGTTTCGAGCGCATTGGCGAGCAGGGTGCGTTCCACGGGCCGTGGGGCAGCGGCGCGGCTGGTTAATCGTTCTCATGGAATACCCGGCATTGCTTGCATGCCGTGCCGGAAATACTCACCGATCCACATGCGTTTTCTCGATCCCGAGGATGCCGCCGATCTGTTGGGCAAGAAAATCGACCAGCAGCCGGACCCGGGCGATGCCCGCGCGTTGGGGGACGATCAGCATACTGAGCGGAACCGACGGCAGCGCATAGTCCGGCAGGATCGCCTCAAGCCGGCCGGACGCCAGAAGATCGCCGACAAGCCATTGATGGGCGGGCGCAATGCCGCGCCCGGCGAGCAAGGCTTCGCGTGCGGCAAGTCCGTGGTCGACGCGAAGGCGCCCGGCAAGCGGCACGACATGGCGCTCGCCGTCCGGTCCTTGCAGCATAAGGGTGTCGCTGCCCGCCACGTTTGACATGCGGATGCCCTCGTGACCGGCCAGGTCACGGGGATCTTCAGGCCTGCCGCGTTCAGCGAGATAGTCGGGCGCCGCCACGAGCAGACGCCGGGACTGGCCGAGCGCCCGCAACTTCATGGAACTGTCGGTGAGCGGGCCGAGACGAAGCGCGATATCCACGCCTTCCGTGACAAGGTCGATGCGTTCGTCGGTGAGGCTGAGATCGACGCCGATGTCGCGATAGCGGTCCTGAAACGCGAAGATAAGCCGGCTGACATGCAGCACCCCAATGGCCGCGGTGCAGGAGAGCCGGATCGTGCCCGCGGGCGCTCCGCGCGTGCCGCGGGCCTCGTCGCTCGCCTGTTCGACAAGGCGCAGGATCTGTACGCTGTCGGCATAGTAACGGCTGCCCTCATCGGTCATCGTGACACGCCGCGTGGTTCTGCTGAGCAGAGCCACCCCGACGGCTTCCTCGAGTTCACGCAGATGCCGGGTGACGGTGGACTGACCGATCCCGAGTTCACGTGCGACCGCAGAAAAGCTGCCCCGTTCGGCGACGCGAACGAAGGTGCGCATGCGCTCCAGAGTGATGTCCGATTTATCCATTAATCGGCATAATTTTATGCATTATCAAGACATAGCGGATCGTTCGGGCATTGGCTATCTCAAGGCCAACGTCTTCCAACAGGATCGCTCATCATGAAAGTGTTGCTTGTCTTCGCCCATCCCGAGCCACGATCGCTCAACGGCGCGCTCCGTGACGTCGCCGTCAAGGAACTCGAGGCTCAAGGCCACGAGGTGCTGATATCGGACCTTTATGCCGACGGCTGGAAATCGGAGGTCGACCGTGCTGATTTCCCCGGCCTGTCGCCGGATGCGCGGCTGGTGCCGGTGGCGGCCTCCAAAAAGGCGTTCGAGGCCAATGCGCTGACCGAAGACGTCAGGACCGAGATCGAGAAGCTGCTTTGGGCCGATGCGCTGATCCTGCAGTTTCCGCTGTGGTGGTTCGCCATGCCGGCGATCCTGAAGGGTTGGGTCGATCGGGTCTTTGCCTACGGCTTCGCCTATGGCGTCGGTGAACATAGCGACAAGCGATGGGGCGACCGGTACGGCGAGGGCACGCTCGTGGGCAAACGAGCAATGCTGATCGTGACCGCCGGTGGCTGGGAGGACCATTATTCCCCGCGTGGCGTCAACGGCGCGATTGACGATCTGCTGTTCCCGATCAATCACGGGATCCTTTATTATCCGGGCTACGACGTGCTTCCGCCGTTCGTGATCTATAGCGTGGACCGTTTCAACGAAGCCGGCTTCGAGCCTGTCGCCGAACGCCTGCGCGAACGGATGCGGACGCTTGCGACCACGGCGCCCCTTCCCTACCGGCGCCAGAATGGTGGCGACTACCTGATCCCGAGCATGCGGCTTCGTGCCGAACTGGGTGATCCGGGAGCGGCAGGCTTCGAACTCCATTTGAACCGCGGCGCGGCCGACTAGAACGGTTCACTGTTTCACGAAACGCATGCGGATTTGCGCTCCGACCCGGGCCGATGCTCAGTCGGAGCGCCGATAGGCCACGACGCCCTTCGGCTCGCTCAGGCTCTGCAGCGAGCCGGGCGCGGCACCACCGATCCAGCCGAGCACCGAGCGGGCGAGTTCGGACCCGGCCAACCGGAAATCTTCGTTGACGACCAGCAATTCATGCCTGAACAGATGCAGCAGTTCCGACGATTGCTTTGACACAACGTCGACGTCGCGGCCGAGCTTCAGGCCAGCATCCTCGATGCCGGCGACGATAGCGAGCGTCGCGGCTGCAGCACTGCTGATGATGCCGTCCGGCCTGATGTCGCGCCGCATCAGCTGCGCCGTCCTCATCCTGATCTGCTCGATCGAATGGTCGATAGAGACGGTGTTGAACGGCACCTCGCTGGCGCCGACTTCGCTCAGCGCGTCGGCAAAGCCGTCGACCGTATGACGGTAGTAGCTCAAACCGACCGGCGGCGTCACCAAAGCGAGCCGGCGGCGGCCCATGCCGGCGAGGTGGCGCACCGCCTCGGCCGCGAAAGCGTAGTTGTCGAAATCATGATAGGGATGAACCAGCCCCATATCGGTACGGCCATGCGTGGCAAAGGGAATGCCGCGCTCCAGCATGTAGCGGGCGCGGGGATCGTTCGGCTGCGTGCGCGAAATGATGACGCCGTCGGCGGAGCCGGTCTCCACGAGATAGCGCACCGGATCCAGCGGGTCCTGCGAGCGCGAATAGGGTGTAACGATCAGGTGGTAGGGCGTGTCGGCAATGACTTCCGTCACGCCATAGATGATGTCGGAGACAAAGCTCATGAGTTCGTGCTCGGTGTTGAGCACGAGGCTGATGACATTGGTCTTGCCGGTCCGCAGGCGCACGCCGGCGCGGTTCGGCCGATAGCCGATCTGCTTGGCCACGAGCTGGACACGACGCCTGGTCTCGGCGCCGATCTCGGGCGCGTCCTTCAAGGCGCGCGAGACGGTGGTGACGCCGAGGCCGGTCATGAAGGCAAGCGTCTTCAGCGTCGGCCGCTCCTGTGCCGTCGCCTCGTCATCCTTGTCCGTGCGTCGTCTGTCCATCCGTCCCGCCCATCAGGCGCATAGCAGCCGCCGGGCAGCCCGGCAATGTTGCGGCCACTTCCCATGGCGCGTCATCTGCATTGGAAGCAATATACTGAAACGTTACAGCTTGTCACGATCGGTGTAAAAATGGGTGCTGGCGGATTCGGAAAGACATCGTCAACCGCGTGGCGAAAAATCGTTGGGTTTCAGAGGGAAGCATGCTCCTAGCAAGTTTCTTGCTGCTTTTGCTCATTGTGCGGCGCACCCTTGCTCATTGCGTCGCACAATAAGGCCGCAACGAAACGATTTTGTTCGCGGCTCGAAAAATATCAAACCGATGCTTGCCGGAGGGGGTTGCGCATAGTCTTCAATTGCCGTATCGAAAATCTGTAACGTTTCAGATTTCTGGGAGGAAGCCGAAATGCGATATAAATTCCTGACCGCTGCGTTTGCAGCGACGGTTGCGCTCAACTTCGCCGGGCCGGCGGCCGCGACCGATCTGGAAGTCACCCATTGGTGGACTTCCGGCGGTGAGGCGGCAGCGGTCGCCGAACTCGCCAAGGCATTCGACGCCACAGGCAATCACTGGGTCGACGGCGCGATCGCCGGATCCGGCGGCACGGCGCGGCCGATCATGATCAGCCGCATCACCGGCGGCGATCCGATGGGGGCCACCCAATTCAACCATGGCCGGCAAGCGGAAGAACTGGTGCAGGCCGGCCTGATGCGCGACCTCACCGATGTCGCCACCAAGGGCAAGTGGACGGAGGTGGTACGGCCCAAGAGCCTGCTCGACTCGTGCACGATCGACGGCAAGATCTATTGCGTGCCGGTCAACATCCATTCCTGGCAGTGGCTGTGGCTGTCGAACGCGGCCTTCGAGAAGGCCGGCGTTCCGGTGCCGAAGAACTGGAATGAGTATGTGGCCGCGGCCCCGGCGCTGGAGAAGGCAGGCATCGTGCCGCTCGCGGTCGGCGGGCAGGCCTGGCAGGCATCGGGCGCCTTCGACGTGCTGCTTGCCGCGGTCGGTGGAACCGACGCCTTCCTCAAGGTCTACAAGGACAAGGACGCCAAGTTCGCCGCCGGTCCCGAAGTCGCCAAGGTCTTCAAGGCCGCGGACGACGCGCGCAAGATGGCCAAAAACACCAATGTGCAGGACTGGAACCAGGCCACCAACATGGTCATCACCGGCAAGGCTGGCGGCCAGATCATGGGCGACTGGGCTCAAGGCGAGTTCCAGGTCGCCGGCAAGACCGCCGGCAAGGACTATACCTGCCTTCCCGGTCTTGGCCTGAACGAGGTCATCGCCACGGGCGGCGACGCCTTCTACTTCCCGCTGCTCAAGGATGCCGACAAGGCCAAGGCGCAGGAAGTGCTGGCCGAAACGCTGCTCGATCCCAAGACCCAGGTTGCCTTCAACCTCAAGAAGGGTTCGCTGCCGGTGCGCGGCGACGTCGACCTCAACGCGGCCAATGACTGCATGAAGAAGGGCCTCGCCATCCTGGCCAAGGGCGCGGTCATCCCATGGACGGACCAGCTGCTCTCACAGGACAGCCAGAAGCAGAAGGAGGACCTTTTCTCCGAATTCTTCGCCAAGCCGGACATGAGCCTCGAAGATGCGCAGAAGCGCTTCGCCGACATCATCGCTTCGGCTGACTGACGACTGGTGAGCCGCCTCGCTCCCGACCTTGCCAGGCAGGGCCGGGAGCCCAGGCGTGCCTGACTTTCCGCCCTTATCCGATCCAGCACGACTGTACCGATGAGCAAGAGCGAACGCCCGAGCCAACTCTTCCGCAATCTCAATGCGAAGGTCGCTTCGATCCCGATGATCCTCACCGCAATGGTGGTCTTTGTCGGCGGCACCGCATGGACGGTGCTCTATTCCTTCACCAATTCGAAGCTCCTGCCGCGGCTGAATTTCGTCGGGCTCGACCAGTATTACCGGCTGTGGGCGACGCCGCGCTGGCTGATCTCGATCGAGAACCTTCTGATCTACGGCGTGATCTCACTGGTGTTCTCGCTGGTGATCGGGTTTCTGCTGGCTGCCCTGCTCGACCAGAAGATCCGTTTCGAGGACACGTTCCGCACCATCTTTCTCTACCCCTTCGCACTCTCCTTCATCGTCACCGGCCTTGTCTGGCAATGGCTGCTCAATCCGGATTTTGGCGTCCAGGGCGTGGTACGAAGCCTCGGCTGGACCAGCTTCGACTTCAATCCGCTCTACAATTCCAGCATCGTCATCTACGGCATATCGATCGCTGCGCTCTGGCAAGGCACGGGTCTGATCATGTGCCTGATGCTGGCGGGCCTGCGCGGGATCGACGAGGACATCTGGAAGGCCGCACGGGTGGACGGGATACCCATGTGGAAGACCTATCTGTTCATCATCATCCCGATGATGCGGCCGGTGTTCATCACCACGCTGGTGATCATCGCGTCAGGCATCGTGAAGGTCTACGATCTCGTTGTCGCGCAGACCAGCGGCGGGCCGGGCATCGCCTCCGAAGTGCCGGCCAAATATGTCTACGACTACATGTTCTTCGCCCAGAACCTCGGCCAGGGTTTTGCCGCCTCGACCATGATGCTGCTGTCGGTGATGATCGTCATCGTGCCGTGGGCCTATCTCGAATTCGGAGGCCGCAAGCGTGTCTGACCATGCCGTCGCCTTGTCCGCCACGTCGTCAAACCGGCGGGATGATGCCTCCGGCCCGAGCGGGCCAAAGCCGCGGCACATGTTCTCGCGCCGCAACATTTTCCTCTACGGCACGCTTGTGGTGGTCGCGCTCTACTACCTTCTGCCGCTCTATGTGATGGTCGTCACCTCGCTCAAGGGTATGCCGGAGATCCGTCTCGGCAACATTTTCTCGCCGCCGCTCGAGATCACCTTCGAGCCCTGGGTCAAGGCGTGGTCGCAGGCCTGCACCGGCCTGAATTGCGATGGGCTTTCGCGTGGTTTCTGGAACTCGGTGCGCATCACCGTTCCTTCGGTGATCCTGTCGATCGCCATCGCTTCGGTGAACGGCTATGCGCTGGCCAACTGGCGCTTCAAGGGCGCCGACACGTTCTTCGTCATCCTGATCGTCGGCGCCTTCATTCCCTATCAGGTGATGATCTATCCCATAGTCATCATCCTGCGCGAGATCGGCCTCTATGGCAGCCTTACCGGCCTGGTGATCGTGCACTCCATCTTCGGCATGCCGATCCTGACGCTTCTGTTCCGCAATTATTTCACCTCCATGCCGGAAGAGCTGTTCCGGGCGGCGCGCGTCGACGGTGCCGGCTTCTGGGGCATCTATCTGCGCATCATGCTGCCGATGTCGCTGCCGATCTTCGTCGTCGCCATCATCCTGCAGGTGACAGGCATCTGGAACGACTTCCTGTTCGGCGTCGTCTACACCCGCCCCGACACCTATCCGATGACGGTGCAGCTCAACAACATCGTCAACTCGGTGCAAGGCGTGAAAGAATACAACGTCAACATGGCCGCCACCATCCTGACCGGGCTGGTGCCGCTGATCGTCTATTTCATTTCCGGCAAATTGTTCGTGCGCGGCATCGCCGCCGGCGCGGTGAAAGGGTGATGGCAATGGCGGCGAACGGTACCAGTGTTTCGATCCAGGATCTGTCGCTGAACTTCGGCGCCATCTCGGTGCTGCAGACGCTCAACCTCGATGTCGCCGAAGGCGAGTTCATCGTGCTGCTCGGCCCCTCCGGCTGCGGCAAGTCGACCTTGCTCAACTGCATCGCCGGCCTGCTCGACATTTCCGAAGGCCGTATCTTCATCAAGGGCAAGAACGTCACCTGGGAAGAGCCCAAGGACCGCGGCATCGGCATGGTCTTCCAGTCCTACGCGCTCTATCCGCAGATGACGGTGGAGAAGAACCTGTCCTTCGGGCTGCGCGTCGCCGGCATCGCCAAGGACGAGATCGCCAAGCGCATCGCGCGGGCCGCCGAGATCCTGCAGATCGAGCCGCTTTTGCAGCGCAAGCCGGCCGCACTCTCCGGCGGCCAGCGCCAGCGCGTAGCCATCGGGCGGGCGCTGGTGCGCGATGTCGACGTCTTCCTGTTCGACGAACCGCTGTCCAATCTCGATGCCAAGCTGCGTTCCGAACTGCGCGTCGAGATCAAACTTCTGCACCGTAAATTGCAGAACACGATGATCTACGTCACCCATGACCAGATCGAGGCGATGACGCTGGCCGATCGCATAGCGGTGATGAAGGGCGGTGTCATCCAGCAGCTCGACGCGCCGCAAACCATCTACAACCGTCCGGTCAACCGGTTCGTTGCCGGGTTCCTCGGCTCACCTGCGATGAACTTTGTCGAGGGGCAGTTGGAGACCGGCACGACGGCAGTGTTCAAGACCGGGGATTTGACCATACCGCTCGATCGCTACAGCTTCGACGGCACCGGCGACAAGAGCGGGCCTTGCGTGTTCGGGATCCGGCCCGAGCACGTTGCCTTTGGCGAGGCCGCGAATTCCATGCCCTTTGCCACCGATGCCGCCGTCGAAATCGTCGAGCCCATGGGCTCCGATACGCTGGTATGGACGAAGCTCGGCGGCCGCATTTTTTCCTTCCGTGTCGAGGCGGAAAAAACGCTGCGCAATGGCGATCCGATCCGAATCGGTTTCGATCCCGCCCGCGCCTCGCTGTTCGACACCCCATCCGGAAACCGCATGTAGCTCCCAAGAAAACCATCCTCCCAAAGACAATCCCAAGCAGAACGGACAGAGACGATGAACTGGTCATTCCAACTTTACAGCGCCCGCAATTTCTTGCCCTGGACCGATGTGCTCGAAATGCTCGGCAAGCTCGGTTACACCGAGGTCGAAGGCTTCGGCGGCGTCTATGACGATCCCAAGGCCTTCCGCGCCGAACTCGACAAGAACGGCCTTTCGATGCCGACCGGGCATTTTTCCATCGATGCGCTGGAGAAGGATTTCGACGGCGTGCGCAGGATCGCCGAAACGCTCGGCGTCAAGCTTTTGATCTGCCCCTATCTGATGGCCGAGGACAGGCCATCCGACGCCGCCGGCTGGCGCGCCTTCGGCGAGCGTCTGGCCAAGGTCGGCGAGTTGGCCTCGAAGGCCGGCTATGGCTTTGCCTGGCACAACCATGATTTCGAATTCAAGACGCTCGCCGACGGCTCGCTGCCGCAGGACCATATCCTGTCGTCCGCCCCCAATATTGGCTGGGAAATGGACGTTGCCTGGGTGGTGCGCGGCGGCGCCGACCCGCTGCCCTGGATCGAGAAGCACGGCCAGCGCATCGTCGCCGTCCATGTCAAGGATATGGCGAAGCCTGGCGAGGGGCTGGATGAGGATGGCTGGTCGGATGTCGGGCATGGCACAATCGACTGGGCCGGCCTGATCAAGGTGTTGCGGGCCAAGAGCGCGGCAAAATACTTTGTCATGGAACAGGACAATCCCAACGACATCGAGCGCTTCGCCCGCCGCTCGATCGCAACCGTCAAGAGCTACTAGGAACAACCACCATGGCAAAGAAACTGGGTATTGGCGTCATCGGCTGCGGCAACATCTCGAAGGCCTATTTTTCGCTGGCGCCGCTGTTTCGCGGCATCGAGATGCGTGCCTGCGCCGACATCAACATGGATGTGGCCAGGGCGCGGGCGAAGGAATTCAAGCTCCGCGCCGAGACCGTCGAGGATCTGCTCAAGGCCGACGACATCGACATCATCGTCAACCTGACCATTCCGGCCGTGCATTACGAGGTGTCGAAGCAGGTGCTCGATGCCGGCAAGCATGTCTATTCGGAAAAGCCGTTCGTGCTGTCGCTTAGGGAAGGCCAGGACCTCAAGGCGCGGGCCGAGAAGAAGGGGCTGCGCATCGGTTCGGCGCCGGACACGTTCCTGGGCGGCGCGCACCAGCTGGTGCGTGAACTGATCGATGAGGGAAAGCTCGGCAGGATCACCAGCGGCACCTGCCACGTCATGGGCCACGGCATGGAACACTGGCATCCCAATCCCGATTTCTTCTTCCAGCCGGGCGCCGGGCCGGTGCTCGACATCGGGCCGTATTACATCACCAATCTGATCCAGCTGATCGGGCCGGTGAAGCAGGTGGCGGCTTTCGCGACGACTCCGGCCAAGGAGCGGACCATCAGCTCAAAGCCTCGCGCGGGTGAAAAAATCCCGGTCAACACGCCGACCACCATTCACGGCCTGCTCGAATTCGAGAACGGCGCCGTGGTGACGCTGAACACCAGCTGGGACGTCTGGGCTCACGGCCACGCGCCGATGGAACTCTATGGTGAGGCCGGGACCGTGTTCGTGCCGGATCCGAACTTCTTCGGTGGCGACGTGCGCTTCACCGAAGAAGGCAAGCCGGTCAAGAAGCTGCCGAAATGGAAGCACCCGCTCGGCATCCCCAATGAGATGCACGGCCAGGGCATGATGGCCAATTACCGCACATCAGGCCTCGCCGACATGGCGCTGGCGATCGCTGAAGGCCGGCCGCACCGCTGTTCGATGGAACTCGCGCTGCATGCCGTCGATGTCATGACCGGCCTCCTGCGCTCGGGCGAAACCGGCAAGTTCGTCGCCATGCAAACCACATGCGAGCGCCCGGCCGCGCTTGGCGTCAAGCAAGCCAAGGATCTTCTGGCAAAGAAGAAATAGGTCGCGGATTATCGATAATCTTGCTTGCCCCTCTCCCCGTTCCTCCGGGGAGGGGGTAAAGGATGAGGTACGGGCATGCTCATCGCCTCTGCGATGACGGTGCCCTGTCCGTTCAGATTCGAGGATTTCCCATGCCCTATGTCGCCGCTGAGAACCGCTACGAAAAAATGATCTACAACCGTTGCGGTCGGTCCGGCCTCAAGCTGTCGGCGATCTCGCTCGGGCTGTGGCACAATTTCGGCGACGACACGCCGCATCGGACCAAGCAGGCGATCGTGCGCAAGGCCTTCGACCTCGGCATCACCCATTTCGACTTGGCCAACAATTATGGGCCGCCGCCCGGCTCGGCCGAGACGGCTTTCGGCGAGATCCTGCGCACCGATTTTTCCGCCTATCGCGACGAACTGATCATCTCGACCAAGGCCGGCTATGAAATGTGGGCGGGTCCCTACGGTGAATGGGGCGGGCGCAAATACATGCTGGCCAGTCTCGACCAGAGCCTGAAGCGGATGGGCCTCGACTATGTCGACATCTTCTATTCGCACCGCTTCGATCCCGACACGCCGCTCGAAGAAACCATGGGCGCGCTCGACCATGCGGTGCGTTCGGGCAAGGCACTCTATGCCGGCATCTCGTCCTACAATTCGCAGCGCACCCGCGAGGCCGCCGACATACTGAGGCAATTGGGCACGCCCTGCGTCATCCACCAGCCGAGCTATTCGATGTTGAACCGTTGGGTCGAGGAAGACGGCCTTCTCGATACGCTCGAAGGGCTCGGCGTCGGCTCCATCGTGTTCTCGCCTCTGGCGCAAGGCATGTTGACCGATAAATACCTCAGCGGCATTCCCGATGGCAGCCGGGCGTCCCAAGGCAAGTCGCTGAAGACAGTCTTCATCAACGACCGCACCATCGCCAACATCAAGGCGCTCAACGCGATCGCCGGCAAGCGCGGCCAGACGCTGGCGCAGATGGCGCTGGCCTGGGTGCTGCGCAGGGGCCGGGTTACTTCGGCGCTGATCGGCGCCAGCCGGCCCGAGCAGGTCGAGGACTGCGTCGGCGCGCTCAAGGTGCTCGATTTCAGCGATGCCGAACTGGCCGAGATTGATACTTACGCGCGCGAGTCCGACATCAATCTGTGGGCGGCCTCCGCCGAGCGCAAAGGTCCGCCGAGGAAATAGTCCGCCTCGCAAGCCGGCAGAAGCGGTGGCGTCAGGGCGACTTTGGCTTCTGGGCGGTGCCGAGCCCGGCCTTGGGCTTTTCGGGTGCTGGGGCCTGTGTTTTCATCCTGGCCTCGATCCAGCCGGTGTAGTTGGCCAGCCGCGTGTAGATGCCATAGGCGTCCTTGTGGCCGCAGGCAGCGCTGCCATCAGCCGGGCCTTCGCCCCAACTGACGACGCCGACCTGGACGGGGCCGCCGGCGCCGGTCATGAACAGCGGTCCGCCGCTGTCGCCATTGCAGGCGTCACGCACACCGCTGGTGGTGCCGGCGCAGATCATGTTGCCGGTCAGTGGGTCCGTCATGTCGGCGGCAATCGCATCGGCCGCGGCATCGATGCCCTTTTCCGAATAGCGCATGCGGTGCGACAGGTCTCCGAGAGCCGCTTTCTTTTGGGAGAGTCTCACCATGACAAAACTGACAAACTTCATGATTGCGTCCGCATTGCTTTCCACCGCAATGCTGGCAGCCCCTGCTTTCGCCGCCGATCCTGGCTCCGCCAGTGCCGGCAATGGTGAAAGCATGCGGGACGTGACTTCGGGCGACTACAAGCCCGGGCGGGCCAAGCCGATCGCGCCGCCGACGCTGACCGACGAAGACAGCCGCGCCGCGCCGATCACCGATGAAAAAACAGCTGTCAAATCCTATGGCATCGTCGGACGTTCCGCCGATGGCAAGGAAATCAAGATCGAACCGAGCGAAGCGCTGCGCGAGCTCATCATCAAGGAACTGAATGCGCCGGCCAATGGCGCCGAGGGCGGTCCGCGCAAGACCGAGGATCCAGGGCTTGGCGAAGGCGAAGCCGGACGCCAGGTTTTCGGCACCGACGATCGTGAGCAGGTCAAGAACACCAAGACCTATCCGTTCTCGGCAATCGGCTATCTCGAAGCCAAGTCGAAGACCGGCTATGGCAACTGCTCGGCAACGCTGATCGGCCCGCGCACCGTGCTTACCGCGGCGCACTGCCTCTACAGCCACGAGGACAAGGACTGGCTCTCCGACTACCTGTTCGTGCCGGGCCTCAATGGCGGCACGGCGGACGACGCCCCATTCGGCGCCTTCACCTATGAAAGCGCCTATGTGCTGCAGGGCTTCATCGACAACTACCAAGGCTATTACGGCTCGGTCATCCCGTGGGATCTCGGCATCATCACGCTGAAACAGGATGTCGGCACCAACCTGGGCTGGCTGGGCTATGCCAACTATGACGATCTCGGCGACTTCACCGCCAATCTCGTCGGCTACCCCGGCGACAAGCCGATGGGCACGATGTGGAAGGCGAACTGCGAGGTGCATGCCGAAAACATCGCTCCGGAATATTTCCAGTATGACTGCGATACGTTCCCGGGGTCGAGCGGCAGCTCGGTCTATGCCTACGACAACAACTCCAAGCAGCGCATCATCACCGGCGTCAACGTGGCGGAAAGCCCCGACGCGAACACCGCCGTGCGCCTGAACGCCGCCAACATCCAGTGGATCAACAGCCTCTATAAATAATCCGGCTGTTTGCACGACAAGCAAGAAAGGCGGCGGGATGTTCCCGCCGCCAGACTGCTGACAAACCCCTGGCTTTTGCCTGGGGTTTTTGATTCACTGGGTCATGTTGAAGCGACCCGCCCCTGAACAGACCGCGCTCGAGATGGTGACGTTGGATCAGCTTGTTCCGGCTGATCA